>JAWKJB010000002.1:600000-775741 GCA_041393965.1 Acidimicrobiia bacterium
ATACCGCTTCGCCTGTCCGAGTTGTCTCGCCATCCAGCGGCGACCTGCATCCCACCGCGTTGTGTCGATTCTGCTCGCGACCGGTGTGACCTACGATGTGGCGCTGCTGAACAACCGCGGGCCGATCACCCCGGTTGAGGTGGAACGCTTCGTGTCGCTCCTCGACACCGACGACTGGTTTTCACGCCTCGTCCCGAGCGAAGACCACACCGAATCACGCTAGCGGCCTAACGCGTCTTCCTACCATGGCGGCTTATGTCCGCCCACACCGCTATCGACCGCTATCTCGACGATCTCCCCTTCTCGGTTGACGCGTTCCAGGAGACCGCCCTCCGATCGATTGCGCACGGTCGTTCGGTCGTCGTGACGGCGCCGACCGGCGCCGGGAAGACCGTCATTGCCGAGGGAGCGATCGCTGTTGCCCGTGAAGGTGGGCACCGCGCCTTCTACACCACGCCGATCAAGGCACTCTCAAACCAGAAGTACCAGGATCTCGTTGCACAACTCGGCGTCCACGCTGTGGGGCTCCTGACGGGGGACAATGTCATCAACGGTGACGCGAGCGTTGTCGTGATGACGACCGAGGTGCTGCGCAACATGATCTACGAGGGATCTCGTGGGCTCGACGATTTGACGGTGGTCGTGCTCGATGAGGTTCACTACCTTGCTGATCGAGCGCGAGGATCGGTGTGGGAGGAGGTCATCATCCACCTTCCTTCACACATCACCCTCGTCTGTCTCTCAGCGACGATCGCCAATCCAGAGGAGTTCACCTCGTGGATCCGAGCACGGCGCGGCAACGCCGACCTCGTTGTGGAGGCGTTCCGTCCGGTTCCCCTGACAACGATGTACGCCTATCGCGATCGACATGCCGGGAACGCGACGCTGATGCACCCGATGTTCACTTCTCACGGGAAACCGAACCCCCATCTGGCCCGGCTCACTCGACCGACGCGGGATCGGCATCGCCGGTTGTCGGTCCCGCGACGAACGGAGATCGTCGACCTGCTCGCCGCAGAGGAGTTGCTTCCGGCGATCTACTTCGTGTTCTCCCGGAAGGGCTGCGACCATGCAGCTCGGCAGATCGCCGCTTCGAGTCTCGGCCTTACGACACGCGGTGAGCAGGCAGAGATCCGTGCGGTGGCCGAACGCCACACCGCCGCGATCTCGGAGCGGGATCTCGCCGTCCTCGGCTATGGAGGCTGGCTCGAGACCCTCGAACAGGGTGCCGCGCCTCACCACGCCGGATTGATTCCCGCCTTCAAAGAAGCGGTCGAGGAGCTGTTCCTGCGTGGTCTGGTCAAGGTCGTTGTGGCAACCGAAACGCTTGCGCTCGGGATCAACATGCCGGCGCGTACGGTCGTACTCGACTCGCTTTCGAAGTTCACCGGCGAAGGACACGACCTGCTGATGGCGAGTGACTTCACGCAGTTGACCGGTCGTGCCGGCCGTCGAGGCATCGACGAACACGGAACCGCGGTGGTGCTCTACAGCCCCCATGTGCCGTTCGACCGCGCGACCGGTATTGCGGGCAGCGGGTCGAATCCGCTTCGATCATCGTTCGCGCCCACCTACAACATGGTTGTCAACCTGATCGCACGCTACGACCGCAGCCGCGCTTTGGATCTGCTCGGCGCTTCGTTCGCCAACCACGCAGCCCAGCATCGAATCCACACACTCGAGGAGAACCTCGCGGACAAGCACCGTGATCTCGCCACCTTCGAGGAGGCAGCGAGGTGCGAGCGGGGGGAGATCTGGGATGTGTACGACGGATCCCAGCGGCTGAACACCGAAGCGAAGGTCGACCGGAGCCTCCTTGTGATCGGTGCCGTCGTGCGCATCGATGGCGGGCTGTTCACGCTTGCGAATCGCTCGTGGGGGGGAGGTCATCCGAAGCTCGAGTTCATCGACGAACGCGGACGAAAGACGACGCTTCGGTCGAGTCGTCTCCCGAAGGAAGCGCAGCGTGTCGGGCTTCTCAACCTCCCGAGGCCGGTTCGCGCGTCGGACCAGACCTATCGCGACGAGGTTGCCGCGTTGATGGAGGCCTTCATTCCCGACGAGAACCCACTGCCCCTCATCCCGGCCGTCGAAGGGATTGCATCGTGCCCCGACTTTGACAAGCACATGGCATGGGTCGATCGGGCACGACGGACACGGAGAGAGATCGAGCGCCTGGAACGGCGCCTCGTCAAGGCGACCGGTGATGACATTGTCGAGGCGTTCTGGTCCCTTCATGGTGTGCTGACCGACCTCGGATATGTCGATGGTTGGTCGCTCAGCCCTCGCGGCGAATCGCTGCGACGGCTGTACAACGAACTCGACCTTCTCCTCGCCGAAGTTCTCGAATCGGGTGCCCTCATGGGGCTGTCGGTTCCGACCTTCGCGGCAGCGATCAGTCTGTTCACATTCGAGTCACGCGGCGATGACGCGGTGTCGTTCACCCCCACCGATTTCGATGGCGTCTTGGACACGGTCGGCGTGCGCCATGCCTCCATCATCGACGCCGAGCACCGTCATGGCATCGACCAACAGCGGGTCCCCGATTCGGGGTTTGTGGAAGTCATTGAGGCGTGGGCCGGGGGCTTCGCCCTCGATGAGGTGTTCGGACGCGACGATGTCGGGGCTGGCGACTTCGTACGATCAGCGCGTCAGCTTCTCGACCTCCTTCGTCAGATTCGCGACGGGTTTCCCGGCTATCACAATCTCGCGGATCGTGCAATCACGGCGATCGATCGCGGCATCGTTGCGGTCGGGGGACCCTGATGGACGAGCACCAAGACGACAGATCTGAGACACGGTGGTTTGCCGTCGTGAACCCAACCGCGGGGAGGCGCACGATCGACATCGATCGACTCCGGAAGGGCGCGACCAGCGCAGGGGTCCAGCTCGTTCTCCAGATCACCGCTTCGACCTCTGAGGCTCACGAAGCGGTCACACGAGCAGTTCGGGAAGGTTTCGACCACTTTGTCGCCGTTGGCGGTGATGGGACGGCACACACGATCGTGAATGCGCTGATGCCGTTGCGCTCAGACGGCCGGTGCTTCGTGCTTGGCCTCGTCGCGTCGGGCTCGGGAAGTGATTTGGTGCGTACCTTCGGGCACAACCGGGACTTGGACGAAGGTTTTCGGCGCTTGGCCATCCCCGATCGGTATCCAATTGATGTGGGTGTCGTTCGGCTCCCGGACCGAAGCGTGTACTTCCTGAACGCCGCCAACATCGGCGTCGCCGCTGTATCGGCTCGAGCCGCCGAACGCCTCCCGCGCCGGCTCGGGGGGTTGCGTTACATTGTCGCGTTCTGGTGGTCACTCGCCCGATACCGTGTGGGCTCTCTCGATGTAGCGGTCGACCACCACCGGTTTGCCGGCGAGGCGACCAATGTCGTCATCGCGAACGGTCAGTTCTTCGGAGGGGGTATGAACATCGCACCGCGAGCCTCGACCAACGACGGGCTTTTCGATGTGCAGGTCTTCTCCGGACCCAAGCGCCACGCCTTCACCGTCATGCCCCGCCTCCTCGTTGGTACCCATCTCACGCACCGCGCGGTCCACCGCTACATCGGGAGTCGCGTGGTCGTCGATGCCGCCGCCGCCACGCCGGTCGAAGCTGACGGAGAGGTCATCGGCGCAACACCGGTCACTATCGAGCTGATCCCTGGGGCAGTCGATCTGGTTGTGTGATTGACCTATCTCCCGAAGTGAGTAATCTGCGCGCCGTCACTGAGGCGACCACGACCATGCAGGCACACCATGACTGACGAACTCACCGATGAGATGACCGATGACATCGATGACGACTTGCCAGACGATGTCGATTTCGATGATCTCGAAGACCTTGATGAGGACTCCGTCGACGATGTCCTCGACGGGGATCCCGACGACGATGACGAAGACGACGAGGAGCGGGAAGAACCTGCCGACACCGACGCCCTCGATGAACTCGAGGCGGAGGAACTCGAGATGCTCACCGAGGACGAGTCCGACGAAGCGATCGTCGTCGACGAGGCTGCAGAGATGCGAGCCATTCGTCGTGCCGAGATCGCTCTCGAGGACGACAGCGCCGATTCCGCCCAGTCCGACGAATTCGTCTGCACCAGCTGCTTCCTCGTCAAGAGGAAGGGCCAGATGGCGAACAAGCGGAAGCGGATCTGCTTCGACTGCGCCAGTTGATCCGTCGAGGCGGACCGCCAACACCTCAAGACCACGGTGCACTGCGCCGATGTCGTTGACATGCAAGACTTCGGTATGTCAACCATGGTCATCGTTCCCACCTATGACGAGGCGGAGAACATCGCAGCAATCGCCGCGGCGGTTCGGTCCCACGGGTTTGGCCTGCTCGTGGTCGACGACGGATCACCCGACGGCACAGGAGACATCGCCGACCGCCTTGCAGCAGCCGACGAGGGAATCCATGTCCTTCACCGGGCGGAGAAGTCGGGGTTGGGACCGGCCTATGCGGCCGGTTTTGCGCGGGCGCTCGATCTCGGCGCCGAGATCATCTGCGAGATGGATGCCGACTTCTCACATGACCCGAACGATCTTCCCCGATTGGTGGGCGCGGTTCGCAACGGCGCAGACCTTGCGATCGGTTCTCGATATGTCCAAGGGGGCGGTACGAGGGGCTGGGCATGGCACCGCCGCTTGTTGTCCCAAATGGGGAATCTGTATGCCCGGATGATGCTCGGGCTGCGCGTGCGCGACGCAACGGCCGGCTTCAGGGCGTTTCGCGACACAACGATTCGGAAGCTCGAACCTTCGTCGTGCGAAGCGTCCGGATACGGATTCCAGATCGAGATGGCGTGGCGAACGGAGCGCGCCGGACTTACCGTGGTTGAGGTGCCAATCGTCTTCTCCGAGCGCGTCGCTGGCAGCTCGAAGATGGACGGGCGCATCGCGCTGGAAGCAATCCGGCTCGTGACCAGGTGGGGAGTCGCCCGGCTGTTCGGCCGTCGACGATAGGTCCTCGACACCATCCAACTACGCTCCGCGCATGCATATCAGCGTCCGGCCCGCGAGCCTTGAGGATCTTCCACGACTCACAGCGCTGTACCCCCTCGCCGAGGAGGAGCAAACGGCCCGCAAGCCGGTCTGGGCGCTCACCGACGGACTCGACCGACCGCTCCGAGATGCGCTCTCTTCGGCCATCTCCGATCCTGAGTCCTGGTTCCTCGTCGGAGAGATCGACGGCGTCGTCGTCGGTTTCATCTGGGCGACGGTCGAATCGATGCTCGATCGGGCCGCTGGGAGACAGATCGGGACGATTCGGCTCATCTACACCGAGCCCGACGCGCGAGGGGTCGGTGTTGGCCATCACATGCTCGAGGCTGTCCTTCGACCGATGCGGGAGCTCGGCATTGGCGACTTCGACGCCCGAGTCGGTCCCGGCCAACGGCTGACGAAGAACTTCTTCGAAGGCCACGAGTTTGCTGCTCGATCCATCGTGATGCACCACAGCGACACTGGGAACGCTGGTGATGATTGACGGGTCCGATGCCATCACCTTGCTTACGGAGATGATCCAGAACGCATGTGTCAACACCGGCGATCCCGCGTCGGGAGGTGAGATCCGTTCGGTGCGAACGATTCAACGACACCTTGGACAGACGGGGGTGGTGATCGAACCCTTGCCCGGCCGCGCATCGGTCGTCTACCGACACGAAGGATCGGATCCCAACGCTCCGACCATCTTGATGATCCCGCATCTCGATGTCGTGCCGGCATCGGCGGACGGATGGACACACAACCCGTACGCGGCGACGCAAGCCGACGGATTCATCTGGGGGAGGGGAGCGGTTGACATGCTCAACATCACCGCTGCGATGGTCGTCGTCTTCAAAGCTCTTCGCGATGGCGATCTGCGGCCGATCCCATCGGACATCATCCTTGCCGCCGTCGCAGATGAAGAAGCCGGCGGGGTCCATGGAGCCCGTCACCTCGTCGAGGACCACTGGCCGCTCATCGCATGCGACCATGTCCTCACCGAGGTCGCCGGGCCGATGATCGGCCCCGTCGACACCCGGGCTCTCCCCGTCACGGTCGCCGAGAAGGGTCCTGCATGGCGTCGACTCGCGACCCGGGGAACCCCCGGCCACGGCAGTCAGCCCTACGCGAGGACCAATGCGGTGGTAGCGCTGTCAGATGCGATCCATCGAATCGCTACCCACGATCAGCCGATCCTGATCACGGACGAATGGCGGAGATTCGTCCCACACCTCCCGATCACTCCCGAGCTTGCCGAAAGGCTCCTCGACGGCGACACGGTCGACGCAGCCATCGCGGAGATCGGTGATGAGGATCCGATCCTCGCGAGGTGGATCCATGCATGCACCCACCTCACCCTTTCGCCGAATGTCGTAACGGGAGGGTCGAAGGTCAACACGATCCCCGATACCGCCGAGTTGGGCCTCGATGCGCGGTTGCTGCCGGGGCAGGCAACGACGGATGTCGAAGAACATCTGCGCAAGGTGCTCGGACCCGACCTTTTCGATCAGATCAGCGTGGAACCGATCCAGGAGATGCCTGCCAACGGCTCACCACCTGAAGGACTGATGTGGGATGCCATCGGGGATGCCGCCGAACGCCACACCGGAAGCCGTGCGCTCGCGCCGACCTTGACACCGGTTTCCACCGATGCTCGGTTCTTTCGAGCACGAGGAATACCGGCTTATGGCGTTGGGCTCTTCGACGATTCGCTGTCCTTCCCCGACATGCTCGGCATGTTCCATGGCGTGGACGAACGGATCTCACCAGCATCCGTCGTCGCATCGACGCAGTTCCTTGCCACGGTCGTCGATGCATACGGACAGCGGCTCATCGAAGGCCGATTCGCATGACTGGGATGACCGGCATTGATCGGCGATACTGTCACCATGACCGAACCGCCCATTGATGACGAGGCCCTCGAGGCTGCCCTCGCAGAGGCCGACCCGGCCAACGCTCCGGCAGTCGCGGAACGACTCACCGACGCACTCGAAAAGGCCCTCGAAGAAAGCCAAACGAGCGCCCCGTCGCCGCAACCGGACCTGCAGGGATCAGACTCCTGACCCGCCGACGCCTCGACACAGAGCTCGTACGACGCAAACTCGCCTCGACCCGCTCGGAGGCTCGCCGGTTGATCGACGACGGCAGGGTTCGCGTGTCGGGAAACCCGGAACCCAAGCCGGCGACACTGGTTGCCCCCGACGACTCCGTGCACCTCGCAAGCCTTCCGGAGCCCTTCGTCTCACGGGCGGGACGCAAGCTCGCTCACGCGTTGAACGAGTTCGATGTCGATGTCACGAACCGGCGAGCCATCGATGTCGGGGCGTCAACAGGTGGGTTCACCGACTGCCTACTCCAACGGGGCACATCCCAAGTCACCGCCATCGATGTGGGATATGGACAGCTCCATTGGAGCCTACGCAAGCATCCTGGTGTCGTCGTGGTGGAACGCACCAACATCCGTACCGCTGATGCCGCAGCCCTCGGTGCACCGTTCGATGTGGTCGTTGCTGACTTGGCGTTCATCTCCCTACGCCTCGTCGCAGACAAGCTTGCCGAACTCGGCGCCGATGATGCGGACTGGGTCGTGCTCATCAAGCCGCAGTTCGAAGCCGGGCGAACCGCAGTCGGGAAAGGTGGGGTGGTTCGTGACCGGGAAGTCCGCCGGTCCGCCGTGGCAGGCGTCATCGACACCTTCGCGGAGGTGGGACTCGGACTTTGCGGACTCGTCGCCTCACCGATCGCAGGAACGACTGGCAACATCGAGTACGTAGCATGGTTTCGGAGAGGAGCGGCGAGTGTCGCGCTCGAAGATATGTTCGATGCCCTGAAAGAGCCGCCAAGATGAAACGGATCCTCACGGTCGTCCGCAACGAGGACACAACGAGAACCACAGTCGCGTCGTTCGTCGAGGCCTGTGAGGCTGTTGGCATCGAGGCGGGGCCAGCCGTTTACGATCCGGAGGGGATCGTCGCGATCGGTGGCGACGGCACGGTCCTCGGTGCAGCCGCACGCGCCATCGAAGCAGATCTGCCTGTGTGCGGTATCAATGTGGGTCGGGTGGGCTATCTCGCTGAGTTCAAACCGTCAGACATCGGTCATCTTGCCGGTTCATTGGCGAACGAAACCTATTCGATCAAGACGCACGGCACGGTCGGGGTCGAGATCGGTGACCACATCGCAAACGGGATCAACGATGTGGTCGTCGAAAAGGCGCGGCCACAACGAATCATCGAGATCGAGGTCATGATCGATCACGAACTGCTTGCCACCTACCGAACCGATGGCATCATCGCAGCGACACCCCTCGGCTCGACTGCCTACAGCCTTTCCGCGGGTGGTCCGATCGTTTCTCCGGAACTCGATGCGCTTGTGCTGACACCGGTGGCACCGCACAGTCTCCTGTCCAGAGCGATCGTCCTCGCCCCTGACGCGAGAATCGATCTGGCAATCCGGAGCGACCGACCGGCAACGGTCAATGTCGACGGGCGCCACCTCGCCGACCTCGAGCCCGGAGCCACGATCACGGTCCGCAGGGGAACACCGAACTGCCGGTTCATCAGTCTCGGGCAGCATCCGTTCCCGCACGCGGTGAGGGAGCAGTTCGGCCTCGACCATGCTTGACGAGCTCGTCGTCTCCAATCTCGGCCTCATCGAGACTGCCTCCATCGAGTTGCGCCAAGGGTTGACCGTTCTCACCGGTGAGACCGGTGCGGGCAAGACCCTCATGCTCGGGGCACTCCGCCTGCTTTCGGGGGCGAACGCGTCGCGGTCGGCGATCGGTCCGCACGGCGACACCCTCGATGTCTCGGCTCGATTCATCACGCCCGACGGTGAGGTGATCGTGCGCCGCTCGCTCGATGCGGCCCGATCGAGGGCCTATGCCGACGGGGCAATCGTCACTGCGGGCACGCTCGGGGACCTGATCGGGGACCACATCGACATTGTCGCCCAACACGATCGGCATTCGATCACCAGCCAGCGTGGTGTTCGTGCACTGCTCGATCGGCTCCTCGACGAGGACGGAACTGCGGCCCGAGCGGCCTATCGGGAACGCTGGAATGATCTCGATGCGCTCGAGCGCGAGGCGGCGTCAACGGGCGGGGATGTACGAGCCCTTGCCCGCGAGGCGGAGATGCTTGCCTTCCAGGCGGGCGAAATCGACGAAGCGGGCTTCGGCGTGGATGACGAAGCCGAACTCAGGGCGACTGCTGGTCGCCTTCGCAACGCCGAGGCTTTGGCTTCAGAGGTTGCCTCCGGTCTTGCACATCTCGGGGAAGAGGGTGCCATTCCGAGCCTCACTGCCGCGGTGGCATCCCTTGATCGGGCCAGGCGGCTCGACCCCGAACTCGAAACCGTCGCGGCTCAAGCGAGCGATGTTGTTGCCGTCCTCAGCGACCTCATCGGCGAGCTCGTGGGATACGCCTCCGATCTCGAACCTGATCAGGTCGGCCTCGCCGACATCGAAGACCGCCTCGCACTGCTCGAATCGCTCAAACGCAAGTATGGGTCCACGGTCGAAGAGATTCTCCTCTTCCGCAAGGAAGCGGGCGAGCGCGGTGACCACCTCGCTGGCTTGCTGAGTGCAGCAGCATCCATCGACGGTCGGCTCGCGTCGGCGCGAGCCGCCTGTATCGCTGCGGGAGATCAGCTCATCGAGGCGCGCCGTCGGGCCGCGGCGGTCCTCGAAGCAGCCGCAACAACACATCTCACCGACCTCGGATTTGCTCATCCTGCGCTCGCCGTGCAGGTCGACCGCGTCGACCCCACTTCGGTCGGGACAGACCGGGTCACGCTCGAATTCGCGTCAGATGCAGCCCTCGGGGCCGCGCCGGTCGCATCGATCGCATCGGGAGGCGAACTCAGTCGACTCGTTCTCGCCCTCACCCTCGCTGCCGGAGGTGCCAACGCCCAGATCGTGGCCTTTGATGAGATCGATGCCGGGATCGGCGGGGCAACGGCGCTCGCGATGGGGCGCAAGCTCGCCACCCTTGCCCGCGATCGACAGGTCCTGTGCGTCACCCACCTCCCACAGGTCGCCGCGTTCGGTGATCAACACCTCGTCATCGAACGCGTCGGGAACACCACCACCGTGACACCAGTCTCCGGGAACGCACGGATTGCTGAAATCACCCGCATGCTCGCAGGACTCGACGATTCGCAGACCGGTCAGCAGCACGCGACCGAACTCCTCGAGATAGCGGACCGCAGCGTCCCGTGAACGGCCGGGCAGGCGGATCACCGGTCCGCGACACTCGGCTGGTAGCATGCGGTCTTCCGAGCGGAGGAGCAGCGTGACCAAGCACGTGTTCGTGACCGGCGGGGTGACATCGAGCCTCGGCAAAGGCATCACCTCGGCATCGCTCGGGCGACTCCTCAAGGCCAGAGGACTCAGGGTCGTGCTTCAGAAGCTCGATCCGTACATCAATGTGGACCCTGGCACCATGAACCCGTTCGAGCACGGGGAGGTTTTCGTCACCGATGACGGCGGCGAGACCGATCTCGATCTCGGTCACTACGAGCGGTTCGTCGGCGAGAGCCTCTCACGGGATTCGAATGTCACGACCGGTGCCATCTACCAGTCAGTGATCAGCAAGGAACGCCGAGGCGACTACCTCGGTGCAACCGTGCAAGTCATCCCGCACATCACCAACGAGATCAAGGCCCGAATTCGCCGACTCGGCCAGCGTGATGACATTGATGTCGTGATCACCGAGGTGGGCGGCACCGTCGGGGACATCGAGAGCCTGCCGTTTCTCGAAGCCATCCGACAATTCCGCAAAGACATCGGGAGTGAGAACACCTGCTACATCCATGTCACGCTCGTTCCGTACCTTTCGACATCGGAAGAACTCAAGACGAAACCGACCCAACACTCGGTTGCCGAACTTCGGTCGCGAGGCATTCTCCCCGAGGTGATCGTCGTGCGATCCGACCGACCTATCGATGACGCGGTGCGGCGCAAGATCAGCCTGTTCTGTGATGTCGGTCCCGACGCGGTGATCAACGCCGTCGATGTCGACAACATCTACGCCGTCCCGCTCGCGCTCCATGAGGCCGGTATCGACGAAGTCGTGTGCCGAGAACTCCATCTCGACAGCCCCGAACCGGACCTCGGCCCGTGGCGATCCATGGTCGATGCGATGTCGGCAACAGCCGCCGATACGACGATCGGGATCGTTGGCAAGTACATCGACTTGCCGGACGCGTACCTTTCGGTGGTTGAAGCGCTCCGCCACGCCGGTCCCGGGGCCGGGGTGACACCGACCATTCGGTGGATCCCCGCCGACGAGATCGATGGCCTTCTCGCCGAGAGCTACCTCGACGGCATCGACGGCATCGTTGTCCCTGGCGGGTTCGGGTATCGGGGTGTCGAAGGCAAGATTCACGCCATCCGATATGCGCGCGAGAACGACATCCCCCTCCTCGGCTTGTGTCTCGGCCTCCAATCGGCCGTGATCGAGTACGCACGGAATGTCGCTGGCCTCTCCCAGGCCAACTCGACCGAGTTCGATCCGATGACTCCGCACCCGGTGATCGATCTGATGGAGACCCAGAAGGATGTCGAGAACAAGGGCGGAACGATGCGTCTTGGCCTCTATCCGGCACGGCTGAACGAGGGAACCCTCGCACGAAGGCTCTACGGCGAGGAGGTCGTCTACGAACGACATCGCCACCGATGGGAGGTCAACAACCGATACCGACGCCAACTCGAGGATCGGGGCCTCGTGATGTCCGGTGTGTCCCCCGACGACCGCCTTGTTGAGTTCATCGAACTGCCAAACCACCCGTTCTTCATCGCAACGCAAGCGCATCCCGAACTCAGGTCCAGACCCGATCGCCCGCACCCGCTGTTTGCGGGTTTCATGCGGGCAGCGGCTGCGCGTGCCGGAGCACTGAGCGCATCGGTCGAGACCTCCGTGGGCTCCATCACCTCGTGAAGCGCTCCGGCGGTTTCCGTATCATCGAGCGAACCCCGCTGAACGAGCACGGGTTCCTCGCCATCGAAACACGCACCGTCGAGACTCCGTCGGGAAACCACATCGATCGATTCGTCGTCACGCACCCCGGTGCCGTTGCGGTCGTTGCCCTCGACGGCGACACGGCACTCCTTCTCGAGCAGTATCGCGCTCCCATCGATCGAACGATTCTCGAACTCCCGGCGGGGAAACTCGACCAAGGGGACGACGATCCCGTGGCCGCCGGCAAGCGAGAACTCCGCGAAGAAACCGGATACACGGCCCGATCCTGGAAGATCCTGACGAGCATCTGGACGAGCGTCGGTTTCTGTGACGAGCGGATCACGATTCTTCTCGCTGAGGATCTGTCACCCGGCGAAAGGGAACCCCAGGGTGCCGAGGAGATCGCTGCAACCATCAAACGGATCCCACTCCGCCAGGCCGTCGAGATGGTGACCACCGGCATCATCGCCGACGCCAAGACGGCCGTTGGCATCCTCATTGCCGATGCAGACGCGCGAACTGCCTGACCACGCTCACGACTTCCTCGCGTCCCTTGGCGTCGAACGGGGACTGTCGCGCCACACGATCGTTGCCTATCACAGCGATCTCGCCCAATACGCTGAGACGCTGCGCGTCATCGACGACGCGGGAGATGAGGAGGCGGCAATTCACCGCCATCTCGTCCGACTTGTCGAATTCGGTCTCTCCGAATCGTCCATAGCGAGGAAGTTCGCGTCGATCCGGTCCTACTACCGATATCTCGTCACCGAGGGCATTCGCGAGAATGACCCGAGCGCCGCCATCGGTGTTCCAACCCGTGGTTCATCCTTGCCGAAAGCGCTCACCGTCGAAGAGGTCGCAGCGGTGATCGCCGCTCCGGGCGATACGACGCCGCTCGCGTGTCGCGACACGGCGATGTTGGAGTTCCTCTACGCAACCGGTTGCCGCGTCAGCGAGCTCACCGCAACCGATCTCCATGATGTCGACTTGGAGACCCGCACCGTCATCGTCACGGGCAAGGGGAACAAGCAACGCCTGGTTCCCCTTGGATCGTATGCCGTCGATGCCATTGCGCGATGGCTGCCGCATCGGATGGACCTCAGACGACCCGGCGTCGACCCCGGCGCGCTCCTGTTGACCGTTCGCGGCAACCGGATGAGCCGCCAATCGGTGTGGCGATCCGTCAAACAGCACGGTACGGCGGCAGGGATCGACCCCGAACGCCTCTCACCCCATGTCTTTCGACACTCGGCTGCAACCCATATGGTCGAAGGAGGAGCGGACCTGCGCACGGTCCAGGAGATCCTCGGGCATGCAAGCCTCTCGACGACGCAGACCTACACGCGGGTGTCGCCGGAACACCTTCGCGAGGTGCTGCTCACGAGCCATCCGAGGGCACGGTGACCCCAATTCGCCCGACGATCCGGTACGCTTGCAGCCAAGGGGGAGTTGCTGGACGCCATCGATCCGACCTCGACCAAGGCCATTATGACGACCTTCGACCTGAATCAAGCTCGCAAGGCGCTCAACGACGAGCGTGCCTCACTCGTGCATCAGCTCGCCGAACTCGGCGCCGATGAACGAGGCGAATTGACCGGCGCCGTCGAATATGACGATGCTTTCGCCGATGCGGGTGCAGCCACCGCCGAACGAACCGAGACCATCGGCATTATCGAGAATCTCAAGACCGAGCTCGACGACATCGACGCTGCTCTGCGCAAGGTCGAGGACGGAACCTACGGAATCTGCGTCGACTGCGGACAGCCGATCAGCCCTGCCCGGCTCGAGTTCCGACCGAATTCCATTCGTTGCGTGCCGTGCAAGTCGGCGTCGGCCTGATCGGTGTTCCATCTTGCCAGGCGTTTCTTCGCTCACCTGCGAGCGACTGTCCTCTCCGACGATGAGAGAGCTGAGGTTCTGAGCGTCCTTTCTCCCGAGCTGGCCGACCTTTTCTTCGGGATGTGTCACGGCGACCAGCGACATGCCTACGAGGTCTACCGCGGCGTTGGCGCCGAGCCTTGTCTCGCCGAGGCGGCTTTGCTCCACGACATCGGGAAGACCGGAACCCCATGCTCTGGTTTCGTTCGGGCGCTCATCACCGTGATCACCTTCGTCGGTGTTCCCGTCCATGGCTCGTGGGCCCGGTATCGCGATCACGGCACCCTCGGCGCCGATCTCCTTGAGGCATCCGGGGCTGATGCGGTCGCCATTGCGTTCACGCGGCACCATCCCGGACCTCGTCCAGACTCAGTCGATTCCCGTGCGTGGAATCTTCTCGAACGCGCCGATCGCCAGTGAGGAAACAACCTTCAGGGGATCCGACTCGATAGCATGTTGTCCGATGTCGTTCGAAGTCAAGACGCGCGTGTTCGAAGGGCCCCTCGATCTTTTGCTTCAGCTCATCACCTCCCATCAGCTCGCAATCACGGAGCTGAGCCTCATCGAGATCGTCAATGAGTACCTCGCGTATGTCGATGCCATGGAACAACTCGATCTCGAAGCAGCATCCGAGTTCCTGTTGATTGCATCGACACTCATCCAGATGAAGGCTCGCCACCTGCTCCCGGACGACATACCTTTGGATCTGGACGAAGAAATCGCCCTCGCAAAAGAGCGGGACCGCCTCCTGTCGCGGCTGCTCGCAGCCCTCACCTTCAAGGATGTCGCCGCTGTGTTGCGGTACCGCATGGAGATGGGCGAGCGCCATGTCGGCCGCGAGGTCGGGCTCGAAGGCGTCGGCGTCGACCAACAACCTGATGCGGTCATCCCAGTCGATGCCGTCGGCTTCGCAGCGCTCGCCGAGACGGTTCTTTCAACCCGGTGGGCAGAACCCGATGTCGGCCACCTCGATCTGGAGTTGCCATCGGTGCATGACGCGATGGTCGACCTGCGCGGAAGGATGGCTTCGGTGACAACGGCGAGCTTCGATGAGATCGTCGAGCACTGCACCCGCAAGGCCGATGTCGTCGCGTACTTCCTCGCCCTTCTCGAACTCGCCAGGTGGGGCATTCTCGAGGTTCAACAACCGGAAGCTTTTTCCACGATCGGAATCCGGTTCGATCGGGCGGCCTCGGATCGGCACTTCGACACCGTCGTCAACGCGGAAGGCACACCATGAACGACGCGGCCCGGATCATCGAGGCGATCCTCTTCGTTGCCGAAGAACCGATCTCAGCGACGGAACTCGCACAGGTCATCGAGCAGCCCCGAGCTGTCGTCGAAGAGGCGCTCGTCGAACTCGAAGGTGAGCTCGCTGGGAGGCACGGAATCGTCCTGAGGGAGGTTGGGGGTGGCTGGCGGCTGTACACGGACACCGACTGCCACCCATACCTCGAGGCCTACGCGCGAAGCGACGGTGCCCGCAAGCTCACGAGCGCCTCGATGGAGACACTTGCAGTCGTGGCATACCGTCAGCCGGTTTCGCGCGGGCAAGTCACCGAGATCAGGGGCGTCGACTCCGAGCGAGCCCTCAAAACACTGGAACGCCGCGGGCTCGTTGCCGAGGTGGGGACAGCTCCGGGTCCGGGTCAGGCGATCCTGTATGGCACCACGACGGCGTTCCTCGAGAAGATGGGAATCTCGTCGCTCGCAGACCTGCCCCCACTCGCGGATCATGTACCGCCCGCCCAGATCGTCGAAACCCTCGAGATGCCCCTGAGACCGGAGCCATCATCGAACGACTCAACAAGCTGATTGCCCGAACCGGCATTGCGTCACGGCGGAACGCCGACATGCTGATCCAGCAGGGCAGGGTGACCGTCGACGGGACATGCGCCAAGCTTGGCGACCGCATCGATCCCGGAATGATGCGCGTCGCCATCGACGGTGTCATGCTTCCGCTCGACACGGGGCTTGTCACTTGGCTCGTATACAAGCCACCCGGTGTGGTCGCAACGATGGATGATCCGTACGGGCGTCCCATCGTCACCGATCTCGTCCCGCCGGAACCGGTCACCAAACCGGTCGGTCGCCTCGATGTCCATTCAGAGGGATTGATGCTGCTCACGAACGACGGCGATCTCGCGTTGCGGGTCACCCATCCACGGTTCGGCATCGAGAAGGTCTATCGGATCCTCACGACTTCTGCTGTTTCGAAACAGCACCTGGCTGCCATGGTTGCCGGGGTCGATCTCGACGACGGTCACGCAAGGATGATGCGGGCACGAGTGGTGACGACTCAGGGGAACCGTTCCATGGTCGAGGTCGTCATGACAGAGGGTCGGAAGCGGGAGATCCGTCGGATCTTCGAGGTTCTCGGAATCGGCATCGAACGATTGGTGCGAACATCGATCGCGGGGATCTCTGACGGGTCTCTTGCCCCCGGCTCATATCGGGCCTTGTCGGTCACAGAGATTCGTTCGATCTACGAGAAGGCTTCCCGGCAATGACCTCGGTCCGGAAGATCGAACACAAGGACGAACCGTTCGCCGCATCCATCACGGTTCCGGGGGACAAGTCCCTCTCCCATCGAGCGCTGTTGTTTGCCGGTTTGGCCGAAGGGGACAGCTTGGTATCAGGACTCGGACCCGGCCGCGATGTGGCCGCGACCGAATCGGCCCTTGGCGCTCTCGGTGTCGAGATTGTGGGGGAACAGATCCGGTCACCCGGTTTCAAGAGATGGTCGGAACCAGGCGAGCCGATCAACTGTGGCAACTCGGGTACAACGATGCGGCTCCTGGCGGGTGTGCTGTCGATGTCGGCCTTTTCGGTGGAGCTCGTTGGTGATGCATCTCTGTCGAAACGCACGATGACCCGATTGGAAGACCCGTTACGCTCCCTCGGGGGGATCATCACCACATCGGGGGGCCATGCACCCCTGCGGGTTGGCGGTGCGGAGATAACCTCACCCGCCGATATCGCCATCCCGATGGCGTCGGCCCAGGTTCGGACGGCGTTCGAGCTCGCCGCCTTGGCGTGTGTTGGCTCGTCAACGATTGACAGCCCTCCGGGGTTCCGGGACCACACGGAGCGATGGCTGCACGCCATCGGGCGGGGTGACTGGGAGACGAAGACCCGGTTCAGGGTCGATCCTGGCCCCATTCCGCCGGCACGGTACGACATCCCGGGCGATCCCTCATCGGCGGCGTTTCTTTGGACCGCCGCAGCCATCGCCCCAGGCTCGACGGTGATCACACCGGGCATCTCGCTCAATCCGGGTCGCTTGGGTTTCCTTCAGGTGCTCGACGACATGGGAGCGAACATCGAGGTTGTTGTCACGGGCTCGATCGGCGGCGATCCGGTCGGGGATGTCAGGGTCGGTGCCGGTCGACTCGTCGGGGTGGAGATGAACGGCGAGCTGGTAGCCGCAACCCTCGACGAACTACCGCTCGTTGCGGTCCTTGGCGCCAACGCCGAAGGGGTCACCGCGGTGTCTGGTGCCGCAGAGTTACGCGTGAAGGAGTCCGATCGGATCAACTCCATCGCTGCGATGCTCTCAGCTCTCGGAGGAACCATCGTCTCGAAACCGGACGGCTTCGACATCGTCGGAACCGGCAGGCTCGAAGGCGGTACGGTCGACAGCTTCGGCGATCACCGGATCGCGATGGCAGCGGCCGTCGCGGGGACCAGAGCGCGTGATCCCATACAGATCAGGGATGCCGATGCGGTAGGCGTGTCGTGGCCCGACTTCTACGAGACGCTGGAGTCGTTGTGGTCATAGCGATCGATGGGCCGAGCGGCGTCGGGAAGTCCACGGTGTCGAAACGACTCGCCGAGGACCTCGGGCTTGCATACCTCGACACCGGTGCGACCTATCGTGCTGCCACGCTTGCGGTGCTCGAGGCAGGAGCCGACCCCTCCGAGGAGGGTGCCGTCCTCGATGCGATCGCGCACCGCGTGATCGACTATGGCGCCGACGGCATCCTGCTTGATGGCCGGTGTGTCGTTCGGGACATCAGGACCGAAGCGGTCACCGACGCCGTGAGCGCCGTTTCGGCACATCCAGCCGTTCGGGCCGAGATCGTCGAGATTCAGCGCCGATGGGTCAACGACCGTGGCGGGAAGGCGGTCGTCGAGGGCCGCGATATCGGTACCGTTGTGTTTCCGCGTGCGACCGTCAAGGTCTACCTGACCGCATCACCGGCCGTTCGAGCAACCCGGCGGGCGTCCGATAGGGAGGCCGCCGGCAAGTCGCTCGACGAGATATCGGATGCCCTTGCGCGGCGGGACCGTGCCGATGCCACGCGGCAAGCATCTCCGCTGCGACCGGCCGACGACGCGATCATCATCGACACGGGAGCCTTGACAATCGATGAGGTCGTCCGGAAGATCAGGGCCAAGGTGGTTGGTTAGACACCGAGAATCGCGAGGGCCTCGGTTGCCGTCAGCTCACGGTCGAGCTCTCCCGGCCCGTATCGCCCAGGCGTGCGGCAGGCAAAGCCCCCCTCGACGAGGGCCTGAAGTGCCGTCATCAAGCTCCGGAGCTGTGGCGGAAGCGGGAAATACTCGTCCTCATCCGTCACCGGTACGATCTCGATGCCCTCCGATGGCGCAAGCAGATCGATCACGGCCCGAACTCGTTGGTCGGGCGCGGACGCACCTGCGGTCACCCCGACCGTTGAGACATCCCGCAGCCAGTCGGGCCCGATTCCCTCCGGCCCATCGATGCGATGCGTGGGAACCCCGGCATTGCGCCCGACGCGTACCAGCGCCTGTGTGTTGGACGAATTCTCCGAACCAATGACGAGAATGAGGTCCGCGCGACCGGCGAGGTACTCAACGGCGAGCTGCCGGTTCGTGGTTGCGTAGCACAGGTCGCTTTTTCGGGCGGTCCACAGATCCGGGAACCGCTCCCTTGCCGCCGCGAGTACACCGTCCCATTCATACATACCCAGCGTCGTCTGGGCGAGCAATGCAACCGGCGCACCATCGCGAACGCCAGATGGGTCGAGCCCGACCACGGGGTCAACAAGGTGAACGACCTCGGGAGCCTCAGCGACCGTACCGACGGCCTCATCGTGACCGTCGTGTCCCACATAGATGATGTGATACCCCTTGTCGGCCATTCGGCGAACCTCATGATGCACCTTCGTGACCAACGGGCACACCGCATCGACCATGACCGCTGCCCTGTCATGTGCCGCGGCAACGACCTCCGGCGCCGAGCCGTGTGCCGACAACATCACGGGACGGCCGACGGGCACCTCGGCGATGTCGTCGACAAACACGACACCGGCTTGTTCGAACGCCGCGACAACGGCACCGTTGTGGACGATCTCGTGATAGCAGTACACGGGGGAATCGAACACTTGGACCATCCATGTCAGCGCCTTGATCGCCATTTCGACCCCTGCGCAGAAACCGCGGGGCTCGGCGAGAACGATCCTGGTGACCATGGCGTGGAGGATACGGGTGGGATCGGAACTCGTCGCCTGCCTGCCGGCGGCACAGGCACGGGCAGGTATCCTCCGACGATATGGCCGCCGAATCCCTTCCAACCGTGCTCGACATCGTCCCGCGCTCACCGGCTGCGCGGGCGGGCCTGTGTGTGGGCGATGAGCTCATCTCGATCAACGGCGTCGTGCCAACCGATGTCATCGAATACCAGCAGCTCGTCGACGACCATGACCCGACATTCTCGATTCGGCGCATGGGCGCCGAGCACTCGGTCGCGGTCGTCAAGGGAGTTGGCGAACCGATCGGAGTGCGGCTCAATGCATCCCTCTTCGACCGAGTCCAGACATGTGACAACCACTGCTCGTTCTGCTTCATCTACCAGCTACCACCAGGGATGCGCAAGACCCTGTATCTGAAGGACGACGACTATCGGCTCTCGTTCCTCTACGGCAACTTCACGACCCTGACCCGATTCACGGAACTCGACCTCGCACGGGTCATCGAGGACAAGCTCGGACCCTTGTATGTCTCGATTCACGCGACTGATCCCGATGTCAGGGCCGCGATGCTCCGGAACCGACGGGGAGCAACCAGCCTCCGCTGGCTTGCCGCCCTGCTCGATGCCGACATCCCGGTCCACGGCCAAGTGGTCCTGTGTCCGGGCGTCAACAACGGAGTTGTCCTCGAGCGTACCCTCGCCGAGATCATCGCTCGCTACCCGCGACTCGCAACCCTCGGTATCGTGCCGCTCGGGTTGTCCAAGTACAACCGTGAACCGGATCTGCGAACCCACACGAATGCCGAGGCTGCCGAGGACCTCGAGATCATCCACTTCTGGGCTGAGCGCGCCTTCGATGCAGTCGGTCGCCGGATCTTCCAAGCATCCGACGAGCTCTATGTGAGGGCAGGCGTAGGAGTGCCACCCGCCGCCGCGTACGAGGCGTTCGCACAGCACGAGAACGGCATCGGGATGATCCGGGCTCTCTACGACGAACTCGACGGAATCGAACGGGGACTCGACATAGCGGGACCGATCGTCACGGGAGAGTGGCGCTCCGTCCCCGCCGCGCCCGCGGAGGGCTATCGCCTCCCGAAACACCTCGCGGACGATCCGGCCGTGTCCGACGGCCCCGGCGTCATCGTGACGGGTGAATACGGGGAATCGGTTCTCGAACCGCTGCTCGACCGGTTGGAGCAGCTCACCAATCGATCGGTGCGTCTGCTCGTCGTGCGCAACGACTTTTTCGGGGGCAACACCGCTGTCGCCGGTCTCCTTGCAGGGGAGGACATCAAGCATCGCCTCAACGCAGACGCGGAGCCTGCTGGCGCGTATGTCGTTCCCGATGTTGCGCTCGCGGCGGATCGGTTCATCGACGACATGCCGCTCGCCGAGGTTGCATCGGTCGCGAAAGCCCCGGTCGTTGTCGCCGAAGCGACTGCCGCGGGCCTCATCGGGGCATTGCGGTGACCCGGCGACCTGTCGTCGCCATCCTGGGGCGTCCGAATGTCGGCAAGTCGACACTCGTGAACCGTATCGTCGGGCGCAAGGCAGCCGTGACCGATTCGGTTGCAGGTGTCACGAGAGACCGGCGGCAGTTCGACGCCGAATGGCTCGGTCGCGAGTTCCATGTCGTCGACACGGGAGGCTGGGAAGCCCGGCCGGGGGAGGAGCTCACGGCCGACATCAGGGAACAGGCCGAGATCGCCGTCGAGACCGCCGATGTCGCGGTGTTTGTTGCTGATGCCACGACCGAGGTGACCGATGACGATCTTGGCATCGCGCGCATTCTCCAGCGTGCCGCGATCCCGTATCTCCTCGTCGCCAACAAGGCCGACTCACCGACGGTCGAAGCCGACCTGACGCACCTGTGGCGACTCGGTCTCGGCGAGCCCCTCCCGCTTTCGGCCCTTCACGGCCGCCGGACCGGCGACTTTCTGGACCGCCTCGTTGCCGTACTTCCGGACGAAGTGGACGGCACACCTCCCGAAGAGGCACTGGCCCGTCTCGCCATCATCGGCAGACCCAATGTGGGCAAGTCGACGCTGTTGAATCGGCTCGCTGGCGAAGAACGGGTGCTCGTCTCAGATGTTCCCGGGACCACGAGGGATCCCATCAACCTGGTTCTGTCCATCGATGGGGAGCCATTCGAGGTGATCGACACGGCTGGCATCAAACGCAGGACCCGCATCAGCGACGACGCCGACTACTACTCGGTGCTTCGCGCCCATGATGTCATCCGACAGGCCGATGTGGTGCTGTTCGTCATCGACGGCCAACGCGGAGCAACGCACCAGGAACAGCGACTTGCCGAAGAAATCGTCAAGGCGGGAAAGGGGCTCGTCCTCGTCCTCAACAAGTGGGACGACCTCACCGAAGACCAGCGTCTCCATACGGAGGACTCCGTCGCCGATCGCCTCGCATTTGTTGCTTGGTCACCCGTCTTGCGGATGTCAGCCCGAACGGGGGCAAGGACCCACCGGCTCGCGAAGACCATCCGCGCCGTCCTCGAACAGCGGCGCCGGCACATCCCCGCAGCTGAGGTGAATCGGCTGGTTCGAACGCTCCAGCAGGCACATCCTCCGCCCATCCGGAAGGGACGGAGACCGAAGATCCTCTACGCCGTGCAGGCAGAGACCGAGCCGCCCACCTTCGTCCTGTTCGTGCGAGGCGGTGACCTGGGACCCGACTACCTTCGGTTCATCGAGAACCGGCTTCGGGACACCTACGATTTCGGTGGGACACCGATCAGGATCAGAACGAGGGACAGGCACTGATGGACGACCGGCTCGAACAGGCGACCAAGCGGGCCCTCAGGGGTGGACCTCCCCGGTACCACGAGAAGCTCGCCGAGCAAGGCAAGCTTTTTGTGCGGGACCGAATTGCACTGCTCACCGACGATGGTTCCTTCGTCGAGGACGGCCTTTTGGCGCGCAACGACGATGAGGTTCTCGCAGCCGACGGTGTTGTAACCGGCCGGGCGCGAATCGAGGGGCGGCCGGTCATGGTCATCGCGAACGATCCAACGGTCAAGGCCGGATCGTGGGGGAGGGTCACGGTCGAAAAGATCATTCGCGCGCTCGAAGCTGCGTACGACGAGCTGCTTCCCGTCTTCTACCTCGTCGATTCGGCAGGGGCGCGCATCACCGACCAGATCGAGCTGTTTCCGGGACGGCGGGGTGCAGGGAACATCTTCTACAACCAGATCAGGCTCTCGGGTCGGGTTCCACAGGTGTGCTGCCTGTTCGGCCCTTCGGCGGCTGGTGGGGCGTACATCCCGTCCTTCTGTGATGTCGTCGTTATGGTCGAAGGGCGCGCGTCGATGTACCTCGGATCGCCGCGCATGGCCGAGATGGTGGTTGGGGAGACGACCACGCTCGAAGCCATGGGAGGCGCACGCATGCACTGCGAAGTGTCCGGATGCGGCGATGCTCTCGTAGCATCCGACGAGGGTGCGATCGAATGGGCTCGGGAGTACTTCTCGTATGTGGCCGACCATTATCGGGTACGGCCAGCTGAGTGGGCACCGGCACCGCCACCACCCGACGCTGATCTCGCTTCAATCCTTCCGGACACCCCGAGCGCTTCGTACGACATGCATCGGTTCATTGACGGCCTCGTCGACGAGGGTTCGTTCTTCCCGATCAAAGATCTCTTCGCTCCGGAACTCATCACTGGTTTTGGGCGCCTCGACGGCAAGTCGATCGGCATCGTTGCATCACAGCCCGCACATCTCGGCGGTGTGTTGTTCGTCGATTCCGCAGACAAGGCAGCCCGGTTCATGTGGCTGTGTGACGCTTTCAACATCCCGCTGTTGTTCCTCGCCGATGTCCCGGGGTTCATGATCGGTTCACAAGTCGAATCCGAGGGGATCATCCGCCACGGCGCCAAGATGCTCACCGCAATGGCCGAGGCGACGGTACCGAGGATTTCGGTGATCGTTCGCAAGGCGTACGGGGCCGGCCTGTACGCCTTTTCGGGGCCGGGATTCCGACCCGAAGCAACGATCGCGCTCCCCACGGCGGAGATCGCCGTCATGGGGCCAGAAGCCGCCATCAACGCTGTGTACTTCAACGCGATCGAAGCGCTCGAAGAGCCGCAGCGAGCCGAGTTCATCGAGGCGAAGCGAGCCGAGTACACGGAGGATGTCGATCTGTACCGTCTCGCGAGCGAGATCATCGTGGATGCGGTCGTCGATCCAACCGACCTGCGGTCCGAACTCATTCGCCGTTTCGCGATCGCTCAGCGCAAGGATCGCACCTTCTCCGGGAGACACCACGGAATCCCGCCGGTATGAGTGCATCCGACGAACGCCACCGAGGTCAGCGCGACGACGGCTCTGGTGGCAACGACCACACCGACGGCGAGGACGACCCCGGATGGCCCCTTTCGTTTCTCCTCCTCGTCACCGCCGGTGCGCTGTACCTCCTGCTTCGGCTCTTCGAGCTTGTCAGGTCCCTCGTGACATGACGCGATGAGTGCTCGCACCCACCTCGGACCCTTGGCTTTCCTTGCCGTTGTCCTCGTCATGTCGTCGTGCAGCTCGACACCGGCGGCCCCATACGAGCTTCACCACGAGTTTCGGCGGCTGTTCGCAGCGGAGGGCTCAGAGGGGGCGTTCGTCGCTGACCACATCGGGTCCGACTCGCCCCCGATCGCATACAACATCGAGCGCGCGAGAACACCAATGCCACCCGCCGAGACCTTTCGACCCCTCGCAACCCTGATCCTTGTCGAATCGGACACCGTGTCGTCACTCGACGAACCGCTTACCTGGAACCGCGAGGGCAAGTTTGTCCAGGACTGGCACCGGGAACACTCCCTTCGTACGGCCATCGCGACCGATGCGGAGTGGCTGTACGAACAAACCGCAGACAAGATCGGTGAGGACCCCTACGAGGTCTGGATCAACCGGGTTGGCTACGGCAATGCCAATGTCAGGGGGAGCCGTGGTTCGTTCTGGATGGACGGAACGCTCCTGATCGACACTTTCGGCCAAGTCGAGTTCTTCGCACAGCTCGCGTCGGGCACCTCGCCATTCAACCCCGTCGCGGTCCGGGAGGTCATCGAGTCACTCCCACAACAGGCCGGGGAAGGCTGGACCCTCTCCTACCAGCAGGGGAGAGTGCCCGGCACAGGAACCGAGGATCGGATCGGATGGCTCGTCGGCATCCTTGACACGGGCGACGACATGTGGGCACTCGGGATGCATATGGATGTCGGTTGGGACCGGACCATCGACCCGGACAAGCGTCTGCGCTTGGCGACGGCACTCCTCGCCGAGGTGGGGATCATCTCGGGCGACGGGGGATGAGCGTTACAGGGGTAGCCCTGGCCTAACCTTGCCCGAACGGGCTGTGGCGCAGTCAGGCAGCGCACTGGTCTGGGGGACCAGGGGTCGCCGGTTCAAATCCGGCCAGCCCGACCGTGCTGGCGGCCTGCGGGGTAGCCCACGACGGTTCCGAACCTTCGACGCGTCTTTCTTTGGCGATCAGCTTGTACCCGACGAAACGCTCGTTCTCATCTTCGATGTGTTCATCGGCGATTTGTTGATCAGTGTGGGTCTTCCCATTGTCTCGTTGGTGTGGCACAATTGTGTACATGGCAAGTGAATCATTGCGAACAGTGCGAGACCGGTTCTCCGAATTCATCGATCGAGTGCACTCACACCACGAACGCGTGACTGTCACCAGGAACGGAACGCCGGCTGCCGTGCTCATCAGCCCCGAGGATCTCGAGTCGCTCGAAGAAACCGCTGCGGTGCTTGGGGACTCCGATGCAGTCGCGGAACTCGTCGACGCGCATCGTGCTTATCTCGAAGGTGATGTGGTCCGAGGTGTCGACGCGGTCAAGGCATTGCGGCCTCGGTGACCGAACCGATCTATGAGATCGTCGTAGCCGCTCCTGCAGCGCGGGTGATCAGGGAGACGCTCCCGGAAGCGGTCGCGTTTGCGGTCATTGACTTCATCACCGGTCCCCTTCGTGAGAATCCGCGTCGGGTTGGCGCGGCGCTTCGCAACGAATTGGGCGGAATCTGGAGCGCTCGGCGTGGTACCTACCGCATTCTGTACCGGATTGATGTTCGCCGGCGAGAGGTCATCGTTCTCCGTGTGGGACATCGCCGCGATATCTACCGCACACGCTGACGAATGCCACGCATGAGTCCAGTCATTCCCGAACACGGACTTGGTGACGGATGACCTTGTCTAACCTTACCCCAACGAGCTGTGGCGCAGTCAGGCAGCGCACTGGTCTGGAGGACCAGGGGTCGCCGGTTCAAATCCGGCCAGCCCGACCGTGCTGGCGGCCTGTGGGGTAGCCCATGTCCACAACGGTTCCGAACCTTCGACGCGTTTTTTTGGCCGTCAGCTTCCTCCGTTGGGTTGGGCCCGGTTTCATTGTTCCGGTACTCGTCCTCGTGCTCACTTCGAGCGGCCTCCGTCTCGCTGAGGTCGGCGTCGTCTTCGCCGTGTATGGGGCCACGACGGTCCTGTTCGAGCTGCCAACCGGAGGACTGTCCGATGCGATCGGCCGGAAGCCGACCCTCGTCACCGCCGGCGTCCTGTTCGTCGTGTTCGATGTCGGGGTTGTGATGGCGTCGTCCCTTCCATGGTTCGTGGCTGTCGCCGCCCTCGGAGGCGCGGGCCGTGCACTGTCGAGCGGGCCGCTCGAATCGTGGTATGTGGACTCCGCACGCGCCGTGGATCCGACACTGGTGCTTCGCAAGGATCTCTCCCTCGCCGGTGTGCTCAGCGGCGTCGCGCTCACAGCAGGAGCCTTGGCGAGTGTTGTGTTCACCAACCTCCCAGACACGCTGCTCCCGGGTTTCACCAATGTGCAGCTTCCGATCCTCGGAGCCGCTGTCGCCGACGGTGTCTTCCTGGCCGTGGTGCTCGTCACGCTGCATGAACCCGATAGGTCGCGTTCGACCCTTCGTCAGGTGATCGCCGATGTGCCGTCTGTGGTGAGGCAAGGAGTTCGGATATCGTCCCGCACACCGTCGATTCGGATCCTCCTCGGGACCACCTTTCTCGTCGCCGTTGCCCTTGTCACCATCGAAGTGCTCTGGCAGCCGAGGTATGCCGAGATCCTCGGTGGCCCTGAGTCTGCGGCGCAGGTTGCAGGGTTCGTCGTCGCGGTCATCGCCGCCGCAAGTGTGGTTGGTTCATGGCTTGCACAGTTCCTCCCGAAGGGCCTCGCCCATCGCCCGGGCGTAGCGGCATGCGCGGTGCTGCTCGGTGGCAGTATCGGCCTCGTCGGAATGGCCAGGTCGATGAATCCTTGGATGCTTGGCGGATTGTTGTTCGTCGTGTATGTGTTTGTGTCGCTCTCGGGAGTGCTTCGCCAGGAGATGCTGCACGAATGGGTGCCGAACGAGCAACGCAACACGATCGTGAGCGTGGACTCACTCGCCGGCCAACTCGGAAATGTGGGAGCATCACTGCTGCTGATCCCGATCGCCGGCGCGACGAGCATCGCCGTCGGCTGGATCCTTGGTGCGGTGGCCATGGCCCTGTCAGCGATGCTTGTTGCGTTCGCACGAATGCCGAACCATTTCGGTTCCTTACCCCACACTGCGGTCGGATCGACCAACCAGGACCCGCCCGATTCTCTGAAGTATCGGACCGAAGAACCGTATGGTGTCGAGATCGAACCGTCGGCTGGTGCCGACATCGACACAAGGAGCGACACACCGTGAAGCTGACATCAGCGATGCTCTGTGATGCTGCCCAGGTCCAGTCAGGCAAACTGTTCGTCCTCGGAGGCGGCTTCGACACGATCAGCGTTCGGTCCCTGCCGGCAACACATCGGAGTCTCTCCCTCGCGATGGTTGCCGAGGTCGATGCGGAGGACCGCCAGCATGACCTCGAACTATCGATCACGCTCGTGGACGAGGACGGATCCGATGTCGGGGTCAAGGCAACCGGCCGTCTTCGGGTCGGGACACCGCCGAACCTTCCCGCTGGCGAGCCGAGCCTCATCCCGATTGTGAGCCCCTTTCACAACATCACCTTCCCGGAAGCCAAGGGCTACTCGTTTCAAGTGAGCCTCAACGGCGAAGAGCTTGGCAGGGTGAGATTCCGGGTGGTCCTGATCTCTTGAATCGGGAACTGTTCAATGCTCCGAACACGGTCTCGATCATCCGACTCCTCTGCATCCCGGTATTCGTATGGCTCATCGTCTCGGACAACGAAGGCTGGGCGGGGGTACTCCTCGCGGTGATCGGAGCAACCGATTGGGTCGATGGCTACCTGGCCCGTCGATTGAATCAGGTGACCGAGATCGGGAAGCTCCTCGATCCCATCGCTGACCGCATTGCCGTTGCCGTTGCCGTGATTGCTGGGCTGTGGGCGGGGATCCTTCCAGCATGGTTCGGCTGGGCACTCATCGTCCGAGAGCTGCTGGTCGGGCTCGGGGCCATCTACGGGTGGATGCACGGCATCACGCGGCTCGATGTTCGATGGACCGGCAAGGTGGCGACCTTCGCCTTGTACGCTGCCGTGTCGGGCTTCTACATCGGGGACGGGTTCGACCTTGAGTGGCTGACGGTGTGCGCCTACCTTGTCGGTGTCCCGGGCCTCATCCTCTACTACTGGGTGGCGCTGTGGTACGCAGGCGACATGGTGGCGGCCCGACGCGCGCAGCCGGAGGCACCGTAGGCAGGGTTCGGCGAAGAACCGGTGCGGGTGGCGACCGGGTTCCGCAAGCCGGTCTGATATCGTCGTTTGCGCCAGCACCGGACCAACAGGGAGCACCACCGGCATGAACTTCCCCGATGATCTCAGATACGCCGCGAACCACGAGTGGGCACGACGCGACGGTGATGTCGTGACGGTTGGTATCTCCGACTTCGCCCAGGACGCCCTCGGCGATGTCGTCTATGTCGACCTCCCACAGATCGGTGCGAAGGTCTCGGCGGGGGATGCCCTTGCCGAGGTCGAGTCGACCAAGTCTCTTTCGGATATCTACGCACCGGTGTCGGGAACCGTGACGAGCGTCAATGGGGTGCTTGCAGACCAGCCCGAACTCATCAACAGCGATCCGTACGGCGCAGGCTGGATTCTCAAGATCGAAATGAGCGATCCGGGCGAGCTCGAAGCGCTCGCCGATGCTTCGACCTACCGCGCCAACCTCGCATAGCGGGTTTCCTCCCACCGTTCAGGGATGAGGTTCGACCACAACTTGAGGGTTTGCCGGTAGCATGGTCCCATGTCCGACAGGGAAGCTCCAGAAGGCGACGGGACCGCCGGCCATGTCCCGATCGACCAAGACCCGACGATCGTCTGGAAACCGGTCGCAGGGTCCGACGCCGCATCCGAAACCACCGGCAGCCGCGTTGCCGGCGCGTTTGCCTGGGCGTTGACCATCGAGAACGGGCCCCAAGCCGGCCTGACCTATGTGCTGGGACCCGGCAATACGGTTGCAGGCCGCGGCGGTGACTGCGCGATCTTTCTGGCGGATGTCACGGTGTCGCGCGAGCACGCTCGCTTCTCGGTAGACGCCAACACATTATCCGTCACCGATCTCGGGTCGACCAACGGTACCTATGTGAACGGCAAGCGGTACGAAGCCGGTCGGCTCAACGAGGGGGACGAGCTGATGATCGGCAAGTTCCACCTGCGGGTTTCGCGCGGACATGGCTGAGCTGCGGGCGGTCGGATCGGCCCCACGACGCACCCACACCATCGGCGAGGTCATCAACCTGCTCCGTGAGGACTATCCCGAAGTGTCGGTTTCGAAGCTTCGCTTTCTTGAATCCAAGGGGTTGGTGTCCCCTGATCGTTCGTCATCCGGATACCGGATCTACACCGACGACGATGTGCGACGCATTCGTTTCGTGCTCTCCGAACAACGGGATCACTATCTGCCGCTCAAGGTGATCAAATCCAAGCTCACAGCATGGGAGCATGGCGAGGAATCGCCGGTCGCGCCAGACAAGGGAGCCCCTCCAGAGGCATACTTCGCGACCTCAGGCGTGTCTCTGTCGTTTTCCGAGATTGTGCGTTCGTCCGGCTTGAGTCCCGACCAGGCCGAGGCCGTCATCAAGGAGGGAATCCTTGCTCCTACGACGCTTCCGGACGGCACACGGACCTTCTCCGACGCAGATCTCACTATTGCGAGAGCGGTGCATCGTCTCCTCGGTCGGGGGATCGAGGTTCGCCATCTGCGTGGGATCCGCCTTGCGGCCGATCGACAGACCGATCTCCTTGGCCAGCTGGTCGCTCCCATGCTCCGCCACCGGAATCCCGACAATCAGCGACGGTCCGAAGAGATCCTGTCGGACACGGCCCAGGCGGCATCGATCATCCAGGAAACGCTGATCCGCAGTAGGCTTCGCAAGCTACTCGACCACTGATGTTTGCACTCCCGCTCGTCTCCATGGCGCTCACCGCGTCCCTCCTCGGCCCACCCGGGCTCCCGCCGGCCGAACCGTCAGACGCGCCATCGATCCCGACGGTCACCGCCGACCGCTGGATCGTGTACGACGCGAGCGCCGATGTCGTCCTCGCCTCATGGAACGCAAACGATCGGGCACCGATGGCTTCGGTCACGAAGGTGATGACGGCGATCATCGTCCTCGAGAACGCCGACCTGAACACGACGGTCACCGTACCCGGGTTTGCCACCGGATCGAGGGGATCGACAGCAGGTCTTGTGGCAGGGGAGGAGTGGACGATCGGTGATCTGCTCATCGCGATGCTCGTACGGTCCGGCAACGATGCCGCCCTCACCCTCGCGTACCATGTCGGCGGCGATTCCGTCTCGTCGTTTGTCGACATGATGAACGCCAAGGCGGTGGAGCTCGGCTTGCGAGACACCCACTTCGCAAACCCCAACGGTCTCGACAACGAAGAGCACTACTCGACAGCGAGCGATCTGCTGAAGCTCATCATCGCCGCACAGGACTATCCCGATGTGCAGCGGATTGCACGGATCAAGCTCGTCAGCATGCCTGCCGGTCCAAACGGAAGCCCGCGTACCTTTACGAACACAAACAAGCTGCTCGGTACCTATCCGGGCGTCGTGGGGCTCAAGACCGGGGACACCCCATGGGCGGACAAGGTGCTGCTCGGTGTCACCGAACGCGCCGGCCGGGCCATCTACACCGTCGTGATGCACTCAGACGACCACTTCGCCGACACGCGAGAGCTCATCGACTGGGCCTACAACACCTACACGATCAAGGACCGGTGGATGCGCGTCTTCTACAGCGAGGAGGGAGGCGGCGGCAGCGCGGTCACTCCCGGCGACCTCTCAGAGAGCCACGAACGGCGACTTCGCGCGATGCCGGCACTCGACGACGGCCAGTGGAACACCTCATCCATTGTGGACCTGCCGAAAGCGGAAGCCATCGGACGCTGGATCCGAGAAGCGATTCCGTCCGTCGCTGGTGGAGAATGAACCAAGATTTCGTTGAGGTCATCGCAGAAGACACGATCTCACGCAGAGTGACTGAGCTTGCAGCTGACATCGCAGCCGACCACCCGTCGGGAGATCTCGTCGTGGTCGGCATTCTCAAGGGCTCCTTGCTCTTCATGAAGGACCTCCTCGACAATCTTCCGTTTGATTCAACGCCCCAGTTCCTTGCGCTCACAAGGTTCGGGACCGAGGGCCGTGTGTCGGTCACCCTCGACATCGATGAGGCGATCAACGGGAGAGACCTCCTTCTCGTGCTCGAAATCGTCGACACCGGCTTGACACTTGCCACCATCCAGCGGATGCTCCAAGCGAAGGATCCACGGTCGGTTCGCACCGTTGCGCTCCTCGACAAGGCACCTCGCCGCATCGTCGATGTCCCGATCGACTACCGCGGTTTCGAAGTCGGAGACGAGTACCTCCTGGGGTATGGACTCGACTGGAACGGGCTGTTCCGAAACCTGCGCTCGGTGTGGGCGGTGATGGACATGCCGAGATTCCTTGAGAATCCTCAAGCGTTTGTCGACACCGCGTACCAGACGGAACGAGCATCGCTCGACGGGTGATAGGGTTCGAGCATGGCCGACCATGTACCGCTCGATCTCGTCGGAGTTCGGATCGAACTCCCGACCAACACGCCGATCCTGCTGCTGCGCGAGCACGATGGCACCCGATACCTTCCCATCTGGATCGGGACACCGGAGGCGACCGCGATCGCCCTCGCAAACGAAGGCGTCACGACCGAACGCCCGCTCACCCACGACCTGGCAGCCACGCTCATCCAGGAACTCGGAGCCACACTCACCGAGGTGGTCGTCACCGAACTGCGCGGTGGGACCTTCTACGCGGACCTGAAGCTCACCGTCGGAGGAGACATCCATACCATCTCGTCGCGACCGTCCGATGCCGTTGCGATCGCCGTGAGGCTCGATGTGCCACTGTTTGCCGACCGGGATGTTCTCGATGAGGCTGGGGTTGAGATCCGGGACCAGTCGGATGAAGAGGAAATCGAGAAGTTCAAGGAGTTCCTCGAACAGGTCGGGCCGGAGGACTTCGGTCCCACCTCGCCCCAGTGAGGCTTCCTCGCAATCTCCAGGCAGGGATCTTGGGTCTGCTCCTCGTGATCGGCGTCGGCGGCGTCGGGTTCGTGGTGATCGGTCATCTTGCGTGGGGTGATGCCTTCTACGCGACGATGATCACGATCTCAACACTCGGGTCATCCGAAGTCGGGGGCCCCTACGATGGGTGGACGCGAATCTGGGTCGTCGTCGTACTCGTCGCGGGCATGGGAGCGGCGTTGTACACCGCGACCGCCGTCGTCGAGTACGGTTTCGAAACCGTGATCGGATCCGACTATCGGAAACGCCGGAAGATGACCAAGGAGATCAACCGGATGGAGAACCATGTCATCGTCTGCGGCTTCGGCAGAGTCGGATCGACGGCGTGGAAGGCCCTCGATCGTGACGGTATCGAGTCGGTTGTCATCGAACGCGACCCGGAGATTGCCGAGCGAGCCATGGCGTTGGGCGCCAGCGTCGTGGAAGGAGACGCCACCAAGGACGGCGTGCTGCTCGAAGCTCACGCCGAATCGGCAGCAGCCGTGATCGCCGCGGTTGCCTCACCAAGCGACAACCTCGTCATCACCTTGTCGGTCAAGTCGCTACATCCCGACATCGCGGTCGCGGCACGGGCCGTGGATGAGGAGACGGAAAAGAAGCTGACGCTTGCCGGAGCGACCGCCGTGGTCACCCCCGAGCTCGTCGGCGGCGAACGAATGGCAGCGCTCGCGACCGAACCGGCGCTGGTGGGATTCCTCGACGCGGTTGCGTCGAATTCAACGATGGACTTTCGGATCAAGCGATTCACCATCGCGCCCGATTCACCGCTCGTCGGCAGGAGTCTCGCCGACCTGAACCTGCGGGCTGACACCGGCGCCATGATCATCGGTGTTGCGACCGGGCACACCAATGTGCGAATCAACCCCGACCCTCGGGCACCGTTCGAGGTCGGAGAAGTCCTGTATGGGCTCGGCTCGATGAGCGACCTCGACAAGCTCTCATCAATCATCGATCCTTCCGCACGATAGACCGCACTTCGTCGGGCATCGTTGACAACACCATCGGCCGGTCGTAACTTGCCGTTCAGGTAATCCGCAGTGTGGAATTACCGACATGTAACCTCTGGGCAGGAGATTCCAATATGGCACACACGGACGCATCGCTCGGATTCCGTTCACCACAGGTCTGCACCGTGGTGGGCATCACCTACCGACAACTCGACTACTGGGACCGTTCCGGGCTTCTCGGCCCCTCGGTCCGTTCCGCCACCGGATCCGGAACCCAGCGTCTGTACTCGTTCGAGGACATCGTCACGCTTCGTCTCATCAAGCGCCTGAGCGACGCAGGCACGAGTCTTCAGAAGATCAGGGCCGCGTTCGAACAGCTCGACACACAGATGGGGGAGACCTGGCGCCAAAGCGACATCACGCTGCTGTCGGACGGATCGACGATCTACGCCGCGACGAGCCCGGAAGAAGTTGTCGACCTTTTCCGCAAGGGGCAGGGTGTCTTCGGCATCGCCGTTGGTGTCGTGCAGCACGAACTCGCAGGCGAGATCTACGAACTCTTCCCCGACCACGCACAAGTGGTTGCCCCATCGGCGATCTCGGGAGCGGCAGGAACCTGACCACGGACGATCTCTTCGGGCCGTCACCGGCCGAACTCACCGACTTCGCCCACAACAGCGAGCGGGAATTCGCCCGACTCCTCGACTTCTACGGAATCGAGTGGCACTACGAACCCCGCGAGTTCCCGATCGAATGGGACGACTCAGGCGAGCCAACGAAGCTGTTCCGACCCGACTTCTACCTCCCGGACGAGGACATCTACATCGAGATCACGACGATGTCCCAGAAGCTCGTGACGAAGAAGAACCGAAAAGTGCGTCGACTCCGCAAGCTGTACCCCGAGATTCGCTGCAAGGTCTTCTACCAGCGCGACTACTTGCATCTGCTCGTGAAGTACGGACTTGAGGAGCCAGACGCCTCGCTCGAACATCCGGTCCCTACTCGAATCCCGGGACCGCCCGAGGTGCTCGATCTGGGGCAAGAGGCCGACGCCTGCTGACACTAGGCTCGCGGAGCACCCTGACTGGGTGTTGAACCAAGGAGGTGGGCGGTGCCCGCATCGCCACTGCACGATGTTCATGTGGATGCTGGCGCACGATTCACCGACTTCGGCGGTTGGACGATGCCGGTGCAGTACCGGGGGGTGCTCGACGAACACCACACCGTTCGCACCGCAGCGGGGGTCTTCGATGTGTCACACCTCGGCCGCTTCGAGGTCTCGGGCCCCGGAGCCGTCCGCCTCCTCGAAACGCAACTGTGCAACGACATCAACAAGATCGGGCCGGGACGAGCCCAGTACACGATGGCCCTCAACGAGCGCGGCGGGATCGAGGACGACATCATCGTGTGGTGGGTCGACGACGAACGATGGTGGGTGATGCCGAACGGGACGAACTTCGACGAGATGCTCGCCCGGTTCCGTCACGCAGTGCAAGACGATGTCACCTTTGTGGATGTGCGATCCGACACGGTACTGCTCGCCGTCCAGGGTCCAAGCGCCCCCGCGACCATCGAGACGGTGTTGGGGTTCACCCCTCGACGGTTCCGAGTCGAGACGGGTGAGTATGCCGGATCACGGGTCGTTGCGGCCGGCACCGGCTATACGGGGGAGCCGGGTGCCGAGATATGCGTTGCTGCTGGCACCGCTGAGGCACTGTGGACCGAGCTGATCCACAAGGGTGTTGAACCGGCAGGGCTTGGTGCCCGTGACACGCTCCGCCTCGAGATGGGCTTTCCGCTCTGGGGTCAGGATCTCACGGAGGACACCACTCCGGTGGAGGCGGGACTCGACTGGGTCGTGGCGTGGGACCATGACTTCGTCGGTCGGACAGCACTCGAAGCGATGCGCGACGATCCACCTTCGAAGCTTGTCGCCTTCACGACCGAGGGCCGGATCATTCCTCGGCACGGCTATCGGGTCACCTCGACGACCGGTTCGGGGCTTGTCACATCGGGGAACTACTCACCGACGCTCGGACACGGCATCGGCCTTGCCTATGTCACACCCCCGCCCTCTGCAAACGACCAACTGACGGTCACCGTTCGCGGCAGTGAGGTGCCGGCGACAATGGTGGACCTTCCCTTCATCGATCGATGATCGCCCTCGACCCCGCGACCACCTGGTGGTCCCGCCTCGCGTGGGAAGGACTGGCGTTTGATCTGGGAATCACACTCGATCCCTCCCGAGAGATCCCCCATGTGCGGGGGGTACCGATTCCGGTCCCGATTCCCGAAGCTCACACCGTCGTGAGGGAATGGCCGAACCGTTCGGGTCGGTGCGAGGCGTTCTCGGAGCACGATCTGGTTCGGTGGGACCGTTCGCTTGCGCCACCTCCGAGCGCTCCGTGGGTCATTCCGAGAGGAACCGAAGTGGATCCGACCGAGTTCGTCGAACGGCAGAGGTGGTTCGCGAAGTTCGTTCGATCCCTTGAACAGATTCCGAAGGTCGTCCGCGCCGTCCCTTCCGACACGCTGGCTGCAATCGTTCTGACACCCGCCCGCGCCATGGGTGACCTTCCCGCTGGTGTCGATCCGGTTCCTCGGCAGCTCGGTGAGTTTCCGGGAGGGATCACGATCCGCGTGCCGTCCAAGCATTGGGAGGACCGCGACGCATATGCTGACATCGTACGGGCCTGGCTGCGAGTCCACGCCACGACATGATGAGGAGGATTGATGGAACCGGTTGAGGGTACCTTCACGACCGACGACGGGGTGGTCCTGCGGACCGTCACGATCACGGGCCCCGCCTTCCGGTACGAGCTCTTGCATGTCCATGGCCTCGGTGAGCACGCCGGACGCTGGACCGAGCGCCACATCGAACTGGCCCGCCGGGGTGCACGAGTCACCGCATTCGATCTTCGTGGCCACGGGAAGTCCGGTGGACGGCCCCTGCATGCGGACTCCTTTGAGCGTTTCGCGCGCGATGTCTCCGAGGTGGCATCCGCCACGGTCGCCGTGAGCGGCAGACCATGGGTGCTCTACGGTCATTCCATGGGTGGACTCATCGCCACCAGCTATCTGATCCGGAACTGTGTACCTCGGCCCAATGTCGCCGTCCTGAGCGCACCCGCACTCGGAGACAGCACGCCTGCGTTCAAGCGCGGGGCAGCCAAGGTGCTCGGCCGTTTCGCTCCCACTTTGGGTACCGCCACGCCGGTGAAGGGTGAGCACCTGTCTCGCGATCCGCGGGTGGGTGAGGACTATGCCGCGGATCCCCTTGTTCAGCAGCGCGGGACACTCGGTCTCGGACGGGCGGTGTTCACCGAACAGGAGAGCCTTGCACCCCATCTCGGTGAGATCACCGTTCCGACGCTCGTCATCCACGGCGGCGACGACATTCTCGTTCCAACGGCGGCAAGCGAGCCCCTCACCGAGTCGGTGAGTGTGGAGCGCAGGGTGTACCCGGGACTCCGCCATGAGGTGCATTTCGAGCCGGAAGGTGAACAGGTCGTGGCCGATGTCGGTGACTGGATCGAATCGAAGCTCTTCTGAGAATCCTCAGGCGCGTTCATCGAGCGGTATCGATCGCCTCGATGACCGCGCGGCGCTCGCGGTAGTCGCCAAAGCCAGCCTCGATTGCCGAGATCGTGATCCGATACAGGTCGTCTTCGGTGAGATCGAACCGTGACGCCGCGAGGCGGTACTCGCTCGACACCGTGACACCCGACATCAGCCGGTTATCGGTGTTGATCGACACATTGAAACCTTCCCGGTAGAGCGCACCGAAGGGGTGTTTCTCAAGCGAAGGAACCGATGCCGTGTGCACATTTGAGGTGATCGCGACCTCAAGCGGTATCCGGTGATCCCTGACGCTCGTCGCGAATCGGCCGAGGCTCGCAATGGTGCGACCGTCGTAGTCGCAGTCCTCAACGACGCGTACGCCGTGACCGATGCGCATGGCCCCACACCGTGCAAGTGCGCGCCACATCGAGTGGGGACCATCCGCTTCCCCGCCGTGAACGGTCAAGCCGAGCCCCGCCCCACGAGCGATACGACAGGCTTCGATGAAGTCGTCCGCCGGGAAGCCTCGCTCGGGCCCCGCGAGATCGAATCCGACGACGCCCCTCCCGGCCACCTGCGCCGCGGCCGTAGCCACCTCGACGCTATCGGTGTCTTGGCGCATCGCACAGGCGATGACGCCACCGATCACGATTCCGCCGACCGATGCTGCACGACGACAGCCCTCGATGGCGGCTTCGAGGACGGCTGTAAGGCTGAGACCGCCGGTGGTGAGGAGCGAGGGGGCGAATCGGATCTCGGCGTACACAACCCCGTCGTCAGCGAGGTCCCGAACCGACTCGTAGGCGACCCGGCTGATCGCCTCCTCGGTCTGCATCAACGCAACCGTGTGCGTGAACGGTTCGAGATACCGGACGAGGGATCCCGAGCTCCCTTGATGGAAGTAGGCGCGGAGGTTCTCGATGTCATTGGTCGGCAACCCGCGGTAGCCGACCTGATCGGCGAGTTCCACGACGGTTTCGACCCGCAACCCACCATCGAGATGGTCGTGCAGCACCGCCTTCGGCAGCGCCGCGACATCGGGTCCGGTCATCGCGTCAAGAAGCGCTCGGATTCGTCGAGTAGACCGTCGTCAACGACGCCTCCTCCAGAACATGGCCGTCCATGACCCCCAACAGCTCGTCTCGGGTGAATCCCGGTGACAGACCGAGCGATTCGATGTCGAGCGCGCTGACGGTGAAGATGTACCGGTGGGGGATCGCGTCATTCCACGGAGGTGCCGGCCCGTCGTAGCCGTGCCACACTCCGGAGAGGTCGGGGTCGCCCTTGGTCCAATCGGTGTAGCTGTTCACGCCGTGGATACCCACCGGCGCATCGGGGCCTTTCCCTCTCGGAGTGACCTGAGACGAGTGAGACCCCTCTGCGATCTCCGTGATGTCCGCAGGCACATCCGCAAGCAGCCAGTGGACGAAATCGATGCGCGGCAGGTCGGCGGAAACCTCCCGTCCCTCCTGATTCACATCTTCACCGCTGCTCGGGCAGTCGGGATCGATGCAGGTCACAACGAACGACTTCGTTCCCTCCGGCACATCACTCCACGACAGGTGAGGGTTGCGGTTCGACGACAGATGGGTGCGTTCGTCGGGATCGGGGGCCGCAAACACGAGGCGGTCATCCGCTCGTTCGCCATCGGCGAATGAGTTGCTTACCAGTTCCATGGCTACCTCCTTCGTCAGTCCTGCGACAATACTGCCATGCAAGCAGCGTGTCTCATCCTCGGAGCGGGACAGGACGGAGGAACTCCCCAGGTGGGGGAACGACACGGGGTGGGGCCCGATCGCTCGGCATCGTCGATCGTCGTCCGCTCACCCGCTGGATCCATCGTTCTGCTCGACGCTTCGCCCGACTTCCGGCCGCAGGCAGCCCGGCTCGTTCGCTGGTATCACTACCCACCGGACCGGTCTCGGGTCGTCGACGCGGTTGTGGTCACCCATGCCCATATGGGTCACTACGCGGGTCTCCTGCATTTCGGCACAGAAGTTTCCGATACGCAGGGGGTGCGGCTTCTCGCGACACCGGGATTCCAGTCGTTCATCGCCGCAAACGAGCCATGGAGCACGCTGATCACCCGAGGGAACCTGCTGCCGGAAACGCTCGCGCCGTCGGCGACTGTCGACGCGTCGCTCGAGATCGTCGGGATCGCAGTGCCACACCGCGCTGAGTACACCGACACCATCGCCGTTTCGGTCCTGAGCAAGGGCCGCCCGTGGCTCCTGTATGTCCCCGACATCGACGGCTGGGAGGGCTGGCCACGAGCTGCCGAGGTCATCGCGGAGCACGACATTGCCCTCCTGGACGCCACCTTCTCGTCGGTTGAAGAGCTCACCAACCGGGACTTCGCACAGGTGCGGCACCCGCTCGTACCGGACACCATCGACCGGTTCGCCGATCTGACCGACTCGACACGCATCGTGCTGACCCACATGAACCACACGAATCCCCTCGCCGACGCCGGATCGACGATCGCAGCGAAGGCGCGGGCAGCAGGGTTCGAGGTGGCAATGGACGGCATGGAGCTCGCTCCATGAACGGACACGATCGCTTCCTCGCCGGGCATCTCCTGGTCGCGACGCCCCTGATCGGCACGCTCCCGTTCTACCGGTCGGTTGTGTTCATCGGCGAGCACGACGAGCACGGTGCCCTCGGATTGATTCTCAACAAGCCGTCCGAGTTGGCCGTCGCCGAGGTGTTGCCTGACCTCGCCGCTAAGGTGTCGGCCCCTCGGGTCGTGCACATCGGGGGACCGGTCCAGGTGGATGCCGCCATGGTGCTTGCCCACTCAGCGACGGGGGATTTTGCCATGGGCACGGTCTTCCCCGATGTGGGACTCGTCCCTCCCGACGACCCTCCCGACGACGCAACGGACCTGCGGGTGTTCGCAGGCTTCTCGGGATGGGATGCTGGGCAGCTCGAAGGCGAGATCGCAACCGGATCATGGTGGGCAACACCGGCGCACCACGACGATCTTTTCGTACCGGACACCGACGATCTCTGGGTGACGATGGTGAGACGCCTGCCGGGTCGTTCGGCCCTGTATGCCAGTTTCCCGCCGGACCCACGATGGAACTGACCGCGAAGGTGACGCTGGGTCTTGGAGCGGGCCACTAGCCTGCCGACATGGCCACCACCGTCCCGAAGCTCCGACCGTCGCTGCGGGCCCGCTCCCCGAAGACGGACCTCGAGCGTGCCCTATGGGCTTCGGGACGCGAGGTCGTTGTGGGCTTCGATGAGGTCGGCAAAGGCGCCTGGGCCGGTCCGCTGACGGTCGGCGCCGTCGTGATCCCAAAGGATCACCGCATGTACAAGATCAGGGACTCGAAGCAACTCACCGAAGACGAGCGTGAGCGCATCCTCGATCGGGTCACGGACTGGGCACAGGCATGGTCGGTCGGGCATGCCTCTGCGGTCGAGTGCGACGAACTCGGCATGTCGGCCGCCCAGCGGGTCGCCACCCACCGCGCCATCGCCGCCCTCGGTACAGACTTCGACCACGCGTTGGTCGACGGCAAATGGGACTTCGTCGGGAGGGGCAACACCACGACGATTGTCAAAGGCGATCAGCGGTCGTTGAGCATCGCAGCGGCATCGATCGTCGCCAAGGTGACACGGGACCGCATCATGCGTGCCGCATCAGCCGAGTACCCGTGGTACGCGTTCGATTCGAACAAGGGGTATCCGTGCCATCGGCATCGCGCCGCTCTCGCGTCACTCGGTCCTTCAACGGTTCACCGCCGTTCATGGGCTTTCATGGCGTCGCTCCCATGGGAAGGTGTCCCGGGATGCGAGGCTCCTGTTGAAACCCTGAGGATGTTCTGACCGCACGCGGGCATCACGCGAAGCCCTCATTCGCTCGGGAGTTTCCGGCCCAACGGTATCGTCGGTGCACAGCCGAACAAGAGGACTCCATGGCACACTCGATTGCCCCGGGCAAGCTCGATCCGAACGACTTCCTGCAAGTCGATCATCTCCTCGAACCCGATGAACGGCTCCTTCGTGACACGGTTCGCCAGTTTGTCAACGACCGGGTGGTCCCGTATGTCGCCGACTGGTTCGACGACGGGGTCTTCCCGACGGATCTCGTCACCCAGATGGGGGAGATGGGACTTCTCGGCATGCACCTCGAGGGATACGGCTGCGCCGGAACGAGTGCGGTCGCATACGGCCTTGCCTGCACCGAACTCGAAGCTGGCGATAGTGGCGTTCGCAGCTTCGTGTCCGTCCAGGGATCGCTCGCCATGTATCCGATCTGGGCATTCGGCTCCGAGGAACAGAAGCAGGAATGGCTGCCGCGTATGGCAACCGGCGAGGTCATCGGCTGTTTCGGTCTCACCGAGCCGGATTCTGGCTCGGATCCCGGGTCGATGCGGACCAACGCCAAGCGTGACGGCGATGACTGGATTCTCAACGGCACGAAGATGTGGATCACCAACGGCTCCATTGCTGATGTTGCGATCGTATGGGCGACCACCGACAATGGCATCCGAGGGTTCATTGTTCCAACCGACACGCCCGGGTTCGTCGCGAACAAGATCGAGAAGAAGGTTTCCCTTCGGGCATCGGTGACTTCGGAGCTCGTGATGGACAATGTGCGCCTCCCACCCCACGCCCTTCTTCCGAATGTTGCAGGGCTCAAAGGGCCGCTTTCGTGTCTCAACGAGGCCCGATTCGGGATTCTCTTCGGTGCGGTGGGTGCAGCACGGTCGTGTTTCGACACCGCGCTGCGGTACGCACAGGAACGGGTCCAGTTCGACAAGCCGATCGGTTCGTTTCAGCTCACCCAGCGCAAGCTTGTCGAGATGCTCATCGGTGTCAACCAGGGCATGCTGCTTTCCTTGCACCTCGGACGGAAACGGGACGAGGGAACCCTTGCGTCAGAGCATGTCAATTTCGGAAAGTTGGTCAATGTGCGCATGGCGCTCGATGTGGCTCGGGAGGCGCGAAGCATCCTTGGGGCGAACGGCATCACCCTCGAATACCCGGTGGTACGGCACATGAACAACCTCGAGTCGGTCTACACCTACGAAGGCACGAACGAAGTTCACACGCTCGTGTTGGGCCAGGCGATCACCGGGCTGTCAGCCTTCAGCTGACCGACGATTCAGCCCCGCATTGCTGACAGGGCGATGCTCGCAAGCTTCGCCTTGGACGGCTCGTCACAGTACGCGATCAGCTTCTCGCCGACGACATGCGCCTTGCGGTTCGTCACGAAGTACACCATCTTCGGTCCGAGGTGGAATTCCCCCTTTGTGAAGGTCCGAGGGGCCTCCGCGAACGGCCCGCGGACGATCGATTTGAGCGGCCTGTCGAACATCAGGGCGTTGTGAACGACGCCCGTTCCGCTCTGGATGTCGGTTCTCGCATGGCCCGGACGCGCGCCCCATGCGCATCGACCGAGGAAGTAGGCAGCACCCGACCAGGCGTTGACCGTCACGGTGCCGTAATCGAGGTCCGCGATGGCTCGCTCGACCGCAGCGGCGTAGGCTCGCTCGGTCTTCGGATCCACGATGATGTTGGCACCAAGCGTTCCATTCAGGCGATCGTTGGCGAACGCGACGGCATTCATGAGGAAGGAGGCTGGGTCGGCTCCCGGAAGCTCCGTGACAGCAAGCATCGGGGCGAAGATCTCGTGCCCGAACCAGGCATGGCTGGCACCGTTCGGATCGACATGAGTGACCAGAAAGCGCGAGCCCTCGTCCCCGAACGCTTCCACGACACCAGACGCAGCAACGGCACGCTCGCACCGCTCCTTTGCGCCGGGGTAGTAGGCGGGACGATCGTCGGCTTCGCGCATCACCGCGCGTACCTCATCGAGGAATGCACCTTTCTGGTCCCACGCCCTCGGGAGTACCAGGACCTGTGCAGCGACGCAATTGAAACCCGAATTGTGCAGCTTCTGGCTGACGACATGTTCGGCTTGGAAACGAAGATCGCGCTTCGACCATTGGCCTGGTGTGACGATGACAGGGGTGACACCGCCGAGTTCCGCCGAGAGGGGCTTGGTGTTGACCGGAGCGTCTGAAAGCCGATTGGCCTCACCGTCGGCGCCGCGACCGAAGACGATGGCGTTGTAGCTCGAGGAGCTACCCGTGATGTGGATCGAATCGACGAGTTCGTGTTCCGTGAGGTATGCCCCGACATCGGCGTCCCCGTAGACGAAGCCGACATACCCATCGTCGATCATCTCGGCGAAGACCGACTCGAAGAAGGATCCGAGGTAGTCATTGACCGGATTCAGCTTGAGGATCGCCGTCTTTCCCTCGACGAACAGGGCATAGATGACATCGAGAACCGGTATCGACGAGATGTTCCCCGCGCCGAGGACCACTTGGAGGTTTCCCTTGCGGTCGTCGGCGTGCGACCGGTAGAAGGCGGCCGCCGACTCCTCGATTGTCTCGATGGTGCTCCCTTCCTGCATCCATACCTCGGCGGTGATCCCCGAAAACAGCAGCCCCTCGTCGAAGTTCTTCGGGAACACATCGACCGCAACGAGACCGCTCGGCAGGGTTCGAGTCGCGTACCCATCGAGTACCGGTACCCCCGTTGCGAGCCGAACGAGGGTCGCTCGAAGGTCCTTGAGGTACCACAGGACGGAGAAGGGACCGCTCGTCCACTCCTCTCCTGCGACCGGAGACGACATGGAGAGCCCCTTGGCCTTCACCGCGGCCTCGACCCAGGGTCGCGCGACCTTCACGATTGCATCCTTGAGACCGTCGAGGTGCCGGATCTTGTCATCGATCGGAAGGTCCGCCCACCGGTTCTTCGCATCGCTGAGCCGTCCGATCGTGGCGTCCATGTGGGTGGTATCCATGGGTGCAATCTACTCGCCTTTCCGATGAGGCACCTGCGCGGCCAGGAGCCGGGTAGGATCGGCTGATGGACATCGATGGGACCGCGGCACTGGTCACCGGGGGAGCGTCGGGACTCGGTGCGGCGACAGCTCGCCGCCTCGCGTCGGCAGGTTCGCTCGTGACCATTGTCGACCTGAACGCAGAGGCGGGGGAGGCACTCGCCTCCGATCTGGGAAACGGAGCTCGCTTCGTTGCAGGGGATGTGACCAGTGCTGATGACATGGAAGCTGCCGTAGAGCTCGCGGGGGTAGCGGCGCCTTTGCGTATCGCGGTCAACTGTGCAGGAATCGGACTCGGGGAACGCACGATCGATCGTGATGGCCGCCCCGCCGACCTCGCCCGGTTCACCCGTGTGGTGACCATCAACCTCATCGGCACCTACAACACGGCCACGCGTGCGGCCGCCGCGATGAGCAAGACCACACCGGTCGCCAACGACGAACGGGGTGTCATCATCAACACGGCTTCGGTCGCGGCGTTCGAAGGGCAGATCGGACAGACGGCATACTCGGCGTCAAAGGGCGGCGTTGTCGGCCTGACCGTGCCGATGGCGCGAGACCTCTCCTCCGTCGGCGTGCGCGTTGTGACCATCGCCCCCGGGGTGATCGATACCCCGCTGCTCGGCGGCCTCAATGAGGACATGCGGACAGCGCTTGCGAGCTCCGTCCCGTTCCCGAAACGCCTCGGAACACCGGACGACTACGCCGACCTGGTTCTCGCGATCGTCCGCAACGGCTACCTCAACGGGGAGACGATCCGCCTCGACGGTGCGCTGCGGATGGCTCCCCGCTGACGCGTTCAGGTTCGGTGTTGGAGCACCCATGTGTACATCGCGACGCCACTCGCGACACCGACATTGATGCTGCGTGTCGAGCCGAACTGGCTGATCATCAGCACCTCTTCGCATGCGGCCAGCATCTCTTCGGAAAGGCCCGGCCCTTCCTGTCCGAAGACGAGACCGCAGCGTGCAGGCAACCGAGCATCCTCGAGAGGGCTCGCGGACGGAATGATGTCGATACCGACGAGCGGCAGCTTGATCGCTTCCGCGAAGGCGACGAAGTCCGCCACGGTGGCATGGTGTTCGATGTGCTGGTACCGGTCGGTGACCATCGCCCCGCGCCGGTTCCAGCGTCTCTTCCCGACGATGTGAACCGTGTGCGCGGCGAACGCGTTGGCGTTTCTCACAACCGTTCCGATGTTGAAGTCGTGTTGCCAGTTCTCGATCGCGACATGGAACGGATGCCGTTTGCGATCGAGGTCCTCGACAATGGCCTCGCGGGTCCAGTACCGGTAGCGGTCCACGACATTGCGGGAATCGCCAGCGGTAAGGAGCTGCGGGTCGTACCTGGGATCGGTTGGCAGCGGTCCGGGGTACGGGCCGACGCCGACCGTCCTGTCCCCATCAGTCACGGGCGCCCACGGTGATCCCACAGAGCTCTTCGAGTGCCTTGACGAGCGCGTGGTTGCCCTCGGACCCGAGCCCACGCGTCTGAAGGGCGCGGTAGAGCTGGAACACAAGGGAGGTGCCTGGCACCGGAACACCGAGATCGTCTGCCGTCTCGAGGACGAGTCGTAGATCCTTTTGTTGAAGGTCGACGGTGAAACCCGGGCTCCAGTCGCGTCTGATCATCTGTGGACCACGATTCGACAGCATCCACGACCCGGCCGCTCCTCCCTCGACGGCGGCGAGCGTCGCTTCCAGGTCCAGCCCCCCGGCCTGTGCGAGCAGAAGGGCCTCGGACACGGCGAGTTGGTTCACGACGACGAGAACCTGATTGATGGCCTTGACGAGTTGGCCGGCACCTTGCGGGCCAACATGGGTAATCGTGGTGCCGACAGCCTCAAGGAATGGTCGGGCCCGCTCGATGTCGTGTGCATCGCCGCCGATCATGATGCTCAGCGTCCCCGCCACCGCACCTTCAGCGCCGCCGCTGATCGGAGCATCGAGCCAAGCGCCTCCCGCATCGTTGATGCGAGTCGCGAAGGCCCTCGTTGCCGCTGCTGAGATCGTCGAGTGGTCGATGATGAGCGCGTTGTCCTGTATGCCGGCAGCGAGACCGTTCGTGCCGAAGACGACTTCCTCGACATCGGGGGTGTCAGAGACACAGATCATCACGACGGTGTTGGATTCGGCGACAGCCGCAGGGGTGTCCACTCGGAGAGCACCCTTGGCGACGAGGTCCTCGCCGCGTCCGGGGGTTCGGTTCCACATCGTCACCGTATGCCCGGCCTTCAGCAGGTTGTGCACCATGGCGTGACCCATGATGCCGATGCCGATGAACCCGATGGATCCCATGGAGATCTTCCCCTTCCGCCGATCAGTGCCGGATCGTTCGGTGCCACGATAGGGTGACGCTGTCGAGGGCGGTTCACCGTTGTCGCCCTGACACCCCTTCAGGTTCCGGATCGTGTGCCGATAGCAGTGGGGCCGACCGACCTATTGCTATATGTGGTCGATCTGCCACGCTATGTGGTAGCACCTTTGCTGGGAACACATGCTGGAACTCAATCAACATCGCATCTGTGACGAGGCGCCCGATCTGGTGAGCCACGGTATCCGCACGGCTCAGATCGCCGTCGCGATTGCGCGATTCATGGATCTTCCCCGTCATCAGGCAGATGTGATTGGCTTTGCTGCGCGGCTCCACGACATCGGGAAGACCCGTATCGATCCGGAGATCCTGAACAAACCTGGCCCACTCGATGCCGACGAGTGGGTGGAGCTTCAGAGGCATCCGCAGCTCGGCTATGACCTGCTTCGATCCCATGTGGATCCCGAGGTGGCGACGATGGTGTTGATGCACCATGAGCGTCTCGACGGTGGCGGGTATCCCGGCGCTGTCGGTGGGGGAAGGATCGACATGTCACTTCGCATTCTGCATGTGGCCGACGCCTACGACGCGATCACAAGCGAGCGCCCCTATCAGGAGGCGATGTCCGTCGAGTACGCGATCTCGGAGCTCACGGCACACATGGGGACGCAGTTCGATCCCGACCCGGTGCAGGCACTTCTTTCGATCGTCACCCATCAGGAGCATCGGTTCACCGAGACGATTCGGCCGTTCCGGGTCCCATCGACGCTCGCGGCGGTCAGCTAGCCCACCGGACCCCGCGGGTGAGGCCAGCGAACTCGGTTCGATCCGGCGACGGTTTCTGACAGTACGCTTCTGGCATGGAGTATCGGCATGCCCAGGTCACCGTCATTCCTTCGGTCCTCACCTTTGCTCTGCTGGCGAGCGTCCAGATCATCGTGGCTGTTGCCGGTGCCTTCGTGTGGTGGACGCTCATCTTCAGCATTGCGATCCTCCTCCTCGTCATGCACTTCGGGCGACTTGTGGTGACCATCGGATCCGGCGAGATCGCGGCGGCTTTCGGGTCAGGATGGCCCGTCGAGCGCATCGCTTTCGACGAGGTGATCGAGGCCCGCGTCGTTCGCAACCATTGGCTCGAGGGTTTCGGCATCCGAAAGGTCCGACGAGGGTGGATGTACAATGTCTGGGGCCTCGACGCGGTGGAACTTGAACGCTCGTCGGGGAAGGTGTTCCGGATCGGTACAGACGAACCGGACATGCTCAAGGCAGCGATCGATCTCCACCTCGTGAATCGCTAGGTCAACGGCCGTCTGGAGCTGTTCGGGCTCAGGGGGCAGCATCCTGATGACGGTTTGTCTGCCACGCGGACCGTTCAAGGACCAGTGAGACACCCAGACCAAAGACGAGTGCCCAAAAGAACCGGCCGAGCCCGAGCAGCTCGATGCGTGACACCGAGACGACGAACGCGACGAGGGGCCCGATGAGAAACGGGCCTTTCGTGATCTCACCGAGGGACTGCGAGAGGATGCCGAAGACCGCGAGTCCAACGATCGCATCAAGGAGGGCTCCCGGAATGAATGCGATGATTTCCGTCGCGAAGCCACCGGCGAGACCGATGATGATGCCCGCGATGGCGGCGATATAGCCCGCCCAATGCCTGAGGTCGTCGTCGCCAGCCTCGGCACCGGCGATGATGGCAGTCGACGGGAGCGACAGCGATACACCCATCGGGCCGAAGAAGGACCCGACGACCGTACCTGCTCCACTCACAAGTCCGATCGCCCGTTCGGGCGGCTCGTATCCATGCGAGCGGAGAAAGACGACAGCGGGGGCATTCGCTTGGAGCGTGATCAGCACGACGAGGACCGGCGTCACCGCTGCGATCGCACGCGGATCGAACACCGGAAGGGTCAGCGAAATGGGTGGCAGGATCGGTTCCGGCACCGGACCGGTGCTCGCGGTGAGGATCGCAACCACGACACCGGTTCCCAAGGCCGCCAGGAGCGCAGGGAAGCGGTCACCCCACATCGCACGGCTCACGAGGTACGCGACCAGCGTGGATCCGACAAGCAGCGTCGAGGCACCGAGCGCCGTGAAGGCGTCAGCAACCAAACCGAGCACGGCTCCTGCGAGGACGCCATGAACGATGGGAGGGGGAAGGAGTTTGGCGAGGCGATCGGTGAGTCCGGTCATCGCAAGGGCGAGAACGACAACACCTGCAGTCATGGTCGCGCCGACGAGCTGCGGCCACGATAGCTCACCGCCGAGGAGCAAGACGAAGATCAGGATGAAGACATTGCCGGTGATGGCAAGCGGCATCCGGTACACGGCGACGAACACCAACATGATGGCGCTCGGGAAACCCCATGCGATCAGGATCCAGGTCGAGGTTTGGGATGGGGAGAGCCCCAGTTCGGCGGAAGCCTCGAGTGGGAGGCTGACAACCGAGACATAGAACGCCGACAGGGCAAGGCCGGCTGAGAGCGGCCTGAGAAACCGATGCCGATGCGTGTACTCCACCACGGGAAGACTCTACCGAATCGGTTTCGTCTCAATTTTGGTTGCCTATTTGCGGGTGTGGTCTACGCTTCCGCGCATCTGAGGTAGGGGAGTGGTGGCGGCAGCCGCGGTCGAGATCGATGGCCTGAGAAAGGTCTATTCGACCTTGCGCGGCAAGGAGACGGTCGCGATCGATGCGCTCGATCTGCGCGTCCCGGTCGGCGGTGTTTTCGGATTCCTCGGGCCGAACGGTGCGGGCAAAACAACCACGATCCGATGCCTTCTCGGACTCGTGGCTCCCACGAGAGGCACGATGCGACTGCTCGGTACCGGCATCGACAATGGTCTTGCGTCGGTGATGGACCGCGTCGGGGCTCTCGTCGAGACTCCGAAGTTCTTTCCCGGCTTCTCAGGTCGCGTCAATCTCGAGCTCCTTGCCGCCACACGCAGTATCCCCGTGACGGAGGTCGACCGCGTTCTCGGCGAAGTCGGGCTGACATCAAGAGCGGACGACCCGTTCGGAACCTACTCCCTCGGTATGAAACAGCGGCTCGCCGTGGCGGGGGCCATCCTCAAGAAGCCTGAACTGCTGATCCTCGATGAGCCCGCGAACGGGCTCGACCCCGCGGGCATCAAGGACATGCGGGACCTCATCCGGCGGTACGGCGCGTCCGGAGCAACGGTGTTGGTGTCGAGCCATCAGCTCGCCGAGGTGCAGCTCATGTGTGATTCGGTTGCGATCATCAACCGGGGCAAGCTCATCACATCGGGACGGGTGGCCGATGTCCTTGCCAACGGGGGAGGAACGCTCCTTGTGACGATCAACGACCCACAGGGCGCTGCTGCGGTGCTCACCGCTGCGGGCTACTCGGTTCGGTTGAGCGACGCGCATCGTGAGACGATCCTCGTCGAAGCGGGCGAGAACGAAGCGTCGCGAGTCACGAAGACGCTCGCCGATGCGGGCCGCTACCTGCGGGGCCTGCGCGTCGAGGCCGCAACGCTCGAGTCCGTCTATCTCCAGCTCACCGGCGAGCAAGTGGATCAGGATCCTCCGGGGGATCCGTCGTGATGCGACTCCTCGTCATCGAATGGCGGCGCATGTGGGCACGGAGGCTTCCGCGGATGCTCCTCGCGTTGCCGGCGGTTGCCATCGTGATCGCCGGTCTTGTCACCTTCGTCACCCACAGTCCGGAGCCGCCAGACGAGAGCCAGATCGCACAGCAGATCGACGAGATGGTTCAGGAGTGCCGCCGATCCTCGATCCGGGAATGGGAGAACTGGGCAGACGGCAACAGCGACATCGATGACCCCGGATACAACGAGTACCTCGCACTATTCGAGTCCGGTGAGGAGATGGCCGACGACCAGTGCAATCCCGAAGCGTTCGGCGTCTGGATCGAGGACGGTCGTTTCTGTCTCGTGAGCCTCTACGAGCCAAACTTCGGGTATCGCCAGGGATGCCCTGATCTCGAGAGCGTCGAGGTCTACGAGTATGTGCCGGGTTGGACGACCATCAACGGTGTCGAGTACCGAACCCTCGCACCGATCCCGAGCGGCTTGGTTCCCCAGATCGGACTGTTCATGTTCGCCCTCGCCGCCATTCTCGGGGCGTCGTTCATCGGCGCCGAATACAAGTCGGGGACCGTCGAGACCGTGCTGTTGTGGGAGCCACGACGCGGAAGAGTGCTCGGTTCCAAACTCGCCGTCGCGGCCGTATCCGCGGCTGCGATCCATGTGCTGCTGCTCACGCTCCTCGTTGCCGTCATGGTGCCGTCGGGGCTCTGGAGGGGCAGTACTGCCGGTGTCGACGGCGATTTCTGGCTTGGTGTGGTCAAGGTGATCCTCCTCGGTGGTGTCGCGGCGGCGGTGGTCGCAACCTTCTCGCTGTCGGTTTCGGTCCTCACCCGGAACACGGTTGGGGGTGTCGCCGCGGCACTCGGATACTTCGCGGCGAGTCCGATCCTCAGCCTTGCCCTGTTCAAGGGTTTGCGACCCTTCGATTTGTCGGAGAACCTCACAGCCCTTGGGACCGGGGGAGAGGTCGGTCGGTTCGTGAGCGCGGGGGACTGGTACGACTCGGTGTACTCGCACGGGACCGCGATGGCTGCCGTTGCGGTCGGCGTCTACCTCGTGCTTGCCGTCGGTACGGCAGTGGCCGTGTTTGCTCGGCGCGACATCGACTAGTGCCGCCTTCGTTCAGCGCCGCGTTGCGATGTTCGTGGTGAGGGCGTCAAGCGCAGGTTTCGGGGTGCCGTCTTGCCGGATGAAGCCGATCGACCCGAGATAGGCCGCGAAACGATCGTCGGCAATGCCGTAGTAGTCACGATATGAGTCGATGGTTGCGTCGGCCGCGTCGCTCGACCAGGTGAATTCGATCAACGGGATCGCGTCGACATGGCGGTCCCACGCAGTGAAAGTCGCCTCAACGAAGGCTGCTTGTTGCTCCTCCGAACCGTCGAGCAACGAAGCGGTCGGATAGCCGAACTCAAGAAACATGACCGGCTTCGCTCCTGCTGCGTTGACCGCGTCGTCGAGGGCACGACCGACAGCCTTGGGATGCTTGGCGGAGAAATCCGATTCGATCAGGTAGTGGGTCAGGAGCACGACATCGGCCCGATCGTGGAGCTCCTGCACTTCGTCCCTGAACGGACCAAGGTACCCGTCGAGTGTGGTCTTGACCCCTACGGAATGCCAGGGAACAGGCGGTGAACGATCGGAATCGTTTCATCGAGGAACGCCCCATACTCGTCCCACCGTCCGGTCGCGGCCAAGTAGACATCGACCTCGTTCCCGACCGCGATGACGGGTATCTCGAGATGCTGCGCGTGCGCCGCCGCCCACGAAGCGAACAACTCGAATCGGTCGATGACCGCCGGATCGTCGAAGCGGGCGTCGGCAAGATCCGGTGGCAGCCGAGCGGCGACGGTGTCCACCACCGCGAGGCTGAGCGACACAGCGATGTGGTCGGTGGGATAGAAGCTGTCGGCGATACTGAGATAATCCGGTTCCGGTGCCAAGACACCGGGAACGGATTCGACCTTGTCCCACGGAAGATGCAGGCTCGTTGCACCGACGCCGGTTGCCTTCACCAAGGGATAGGTCACCTCGAACCCGGCCGCTCCGTCAGCGATGCTCATCGCCACGACACGGGTTCCGAGCGGCACCGGTTGCTGGACGATGCCGTTGTGGACCGTGGAAGGGAGCGGTGGCGTCGTCGAGCTCGCGGGCCCGCCGCCGGAGGTTGCCCCCGAGCACCCCGACACGACAACCGCGGCGACAAGCGCCGTCACGAGCCGTCTCACGGCACCCCTTCCGAACGGCCCCGTACCCAGGTGCCGACGCCGATGAGCGCGACCCCAACAAGGAAGAAGATCGCTGCAAGGATCCAATACGCCGGCTTCTGCCGTTCCGAGGAGTCCACAAGGAAGGCAGTCTCGACGGCCAGGGTGAGAACCCAGACGGTTCCGTAGGCAACGAATGCCCGCTTGGAGAATCCCCACACGGCACCAGCCACGAGCCCACCCACAACTGTCGCCGTCAGTACCATCGCCATTCCCCGGACTGTCGGGCATGCTACCGGCTACGGCGACTTGCGCTCTTCGTCACTTCGCAGGACGCAGAAGAGGTTGCCAGCGGGGTCGGCCATCACGACCCAGCCGGTCCCGTCGGGATTCCGGCGATCGGCAACCTGCGTGGCTCCAAGCGTCACCGCCCGTTCGACCTCCTGATCCCGTCGACGATCGGTTGGCACCAGATCGAGGTGGATACGGCCGTCGGATTCCTGGAGATCATCCACCTCGATGAACAGCAGCTGATGGCCAGACCGGGGATCGACGATCATGCATTCTTCGTCCCCGGCGCGGTTGGGATCATCCGGGATGTCCTCGAAGCCGAGGAAGCGCTTCCACCATTCGGAAAGCTCGAACGCATCGGTGCAGTTGATCGTCGTGTGCGACACACGGGAGGCCATGAGCACGAGGCTAGCGGCACGCTCGGGGAACGGCGCGGGTAGAGTCGATCGGGTGGATGTGCTCCTCATAGCCGGGCTCTGGCTCCGCAACACGGTGTGGAATGGTGTCGCTGGCGAACTCGAGCGGCTCGGCCACCGACCCGTTCCTGTGGCTCTTCCCGGCGTCGATGATGGATCCACGACGGCAACACTTGCTGATCAGCTCGATGCCGTGGTTGCCGCGATCGACGGAGCCGATCGGCCGATGGTGGTCGGCCACTCGGCAGCGTGCACGCTTGCGTGGATGGGAGTCGACCGAAGACCCGACCAGGTCGGAATGGTGGCGCTCATCGGAGGGTTCCCCGCAGCGAGCGGCGACACCTACGCGGACTTCTTCGAACCCGTTCATGGTGTGATGGCCTTCCCCGGTTGGGGGCCGTTCGAGGGCGCCGACAGCGCAGACCTCGACGCCGAGGCGCGTACCGCGCTTGCGTCCGACACCGTGCCGGTTCCCGAGCGGGTGTCTCGAGGCGTCGTCAGCCTGACCGATGACCGCCGGTTTCAAGTACCGACCGTCGTGATCTGTCCAGAGTTCAATCCCGAGCAAGCCAAGGGCTGGATCGCCGGGGGAGATGTCCCCGAGCTGGCAGCGGCCAAACACCTGTCCTTCGTCGACATCGACACCGGACATTGGCCTATGGTCACCGCACCGGCTGAACTCGCAGCCGTCCTGAGCGACGCTGCCAGCGCGCACTGAGTCGGCCATGCCCAATGCGGTTGTTCTCGATGCCGCAACCGGCGTTGGGTGGGGAGGGGGCGCATTCAACGCAGTCTGTTCGCCGACGCCATCAGTATCTTGACAGCTTCTCCCGGCGATGTTACATAACATGGATTATGGGCGGTAGGTGATGGCAACGATGACGGATGGTCGTGACGGGTGATCAAGGATCGTTTCGCACCCGCTGCTCGTCCACGGAGGCCCGCTTGCGTCGCCGCCGGCGCATCAGGATGACACCGACGATCGGTCCAGCAACCAGAATCCCGATCGTCACGATTCCGGCGAGGACGCTTTCCCTGAAGATATCCGGAATCGACACATCGTATCCGATACCGACGGTGATGATGAAGTTGACCGCGACGATGGCACCGACAATTGACCCGGCGACCAGCCCCACGATCACATCAAAGGTCCGTGTTCGGTCCCGCGTCATGGTTCGATGGTAGGCCCGCAACCAACCATCTTGTTCCAGGTGCACATCACCGTCGCGTCAGGAGCTGCACGCCGGGGGTGTCGAGGATCGAGAATCGTCGACCGCTCACGATCCGGATGGCAAGATCGCGATCGAGAACCTCGCCGACAAGCCCGTCACGGTCGAACACGATCCACCGGTCGAAGATTCGCGTGAACTCCCGGTCGTGGGTGATGGCGATCTGGGTCGCGTCGAGGTCGAGCAGCACGCGCTCGATCACCTCGATCGACTCGAGGTCGAGGTTGTCGGTCGGTTCGTCGAGGAACAACAGGTTGGGGGCTTGCCGCTCGAGGAAGATCAGCTGAATCCGTGCCTTCTGTCCCCCGGAGAGCTCCGTGTACTTGTGACGATCGTGACGGGCAAGCCCGTAGCGCCCAAGGGTCGAGCGAATGACCTGGTCGTTGGGGAACTCCCGCCCAAGGATCGTCCTGAGGTCACCGCTGTTGTCCGGGAGGGTGTTCTCCTGCGAGAAGTAGCCACGGACAGCATTCGGCCCATATCGCACCGACGCCCCTTCGCTGAGCTCGTCGGCGATGAGCATCTTGAACAGCGACGACTTCCCGACACCGTTCTCCCCCAGGAGCGCGACCCGATCGCCGTGGTAGACCTTGAGATCGAATGGCAAGATGAGGTCGGGCACCTCGAGGTTCTCGATCCGTATCGCTTCCTTTCCTGCCCGCGACCCTGAGAATCGCGGTGAGATCTCCCGTTCAGGTGGCGGCAACTCGGGCGGTCCGGCCTCGCGGAACCGCAACCAGCGGGCCTCCGCCACCCGGGCGCGTTGTGCGGCGGCCTCGCTGCTGTGCGCCCGGACCTGCCACTGGCGATAGTCGCGTTGGAGTCGTCGCTCCTCCCGTTCCCACAGCGACAGATCCTTGACGAGGCGTTCGATATGTGCCCGGCGGGCCTTGCGGAAGGTGCGGTAGTTCCCCGCATGGGTCCACGAACCGTTGTGTTCGAGAACAACCATCCGATCCACCGCGTTCGACAGCAGGATCCGATCGTGGGACACCATCAAGACGGTCTTGGAGATCCGTTGTAGCTCAGCCTGGAGCCAGTTCTTCGAGAACAGGTCGAGGTAGTTGTCGGGCTCGTCGAGGACAAGTGTCGGGACGGACGACAGGAGGTACGAACGCAGGATGATGGCCTTGCGTTCACCGCCCGACAGCTCGCGCAGGAGCCTCGGGCCGGCATCGACGAGCCGCTGACCGAGCACCGCCGAGGTGATCTGATCCCATGAGCCCTCCTCCTTGTATCCCCCGAGGTGCTGCCACTGCTCGAGGGTGTCGCCGAGGTCTGTGCCGACATCGTTGCCTTCGGCGATGTCCCGGTAGAGGCGTTGGAGGTCCGTGTGCAGTTGCTTGAGGGACGCCGGAAGGGACAAGGCGAGGGCGTCGCGGACGGTGGCTGACTCCTCATCATCGAAGCCAGGGTTCTGTCGCATGTAGGCGACTTCGGTGTCGGAACGGATCGTGCCATCGGCCAATTCGAGTTCGCCTGCGATCAGGTTGAGAATCGTCGTCTTTCCGACACCGTTCGGACCGACGAGCGCGGTGACCGACCCGGTCGGGACCCTGAACGACAGCTCGTCGATCACAGGGGTTCCGTCCGGGTAGAAGAACACGGCGTTGGCGACCTCAATGGCCATGAAGCTCCTCAGGAATTGTGGACGATCGCGTGGCGAGAGGGCCCGTCACTCGGTCTGTGGGTGCCTACCCTCGGCATCGTCGCGAACGGTGCCTGCATCGAACACCTCGACCAGCAGATAGATGATCCCACCAACCGGCATGGTCACGACAATGAACAGGATCCATGCCCAGCGCGGAATGAACCGCGGCGCGTTCGTCAGTACATGCCAGAGGCACCACGCGGTCAGCAGCAACACAGCTGCAAAGATCGGAATCCAAGCGACGAAGTTCATGACCCACTCCAAGCGTCCACCACCAAGCCTACGGTCAACGCGTACCCAGGGTTCCCGTTCAACGAAAAGGTCACATGTGGCCCACGGTACGGGCGCTTCAGTCGGTGCTTCGGAGCGTGGGAACGCACACACCTCCGCTGGATACCCTGGGCACGCGCCACACCTTCTGACTGGAGATCAGGCTCATTCACTGATCAAGGTGGTGTCCGGCTGGTAGGTCGACCACGCGAACCAGAAGGTGTCGAGATGGGGAATCCGCTCGAGGCGATGCCCCGCCAATGGGCCTCCGATAGCCTCGCCAGCGATCGTCCACAGAGAGCCGGTCTGTGCATCGTGGAATCCGGAACCCATCGCCTCAAAGGTGAGCGTGGTCCCGTCGAGTTCGGCGCGAAAGACGCCGACGGACCCGACATCCCGCCCGGCGTCAACCTTGTTGCCCTCAAGCGCCGATGCCTGGCCCGCTTTCCACAGGATCACGATGTCGGTCGTGCCGACGACGGTATTCGTCGCGTGCGCCTCTCCCCCATCGATAGCTGAGACCGCGAACGCGACAGAGGTGTTCTCCAGTTCGACACCGACGACGCGCTGCATGGCGCTCGCGCGGTTGTCGAGTGATCCCCGGAACAGGAAAGGATCACCGTCAGGCGTGTCGTAGCCCGAGTACGGATTGCGACCGTAGTCACGGTTGAATCCGGCGCTCTCCCAATCCAACACACTCCCTTCCGGGTACGACTCGACAAAGTCGGACCACGCGAGCAGCGGCGACGGATGCTCCACGAGTTCGACTCCCGTGAGCATGCCGACGACGGCCATCCCGTTGAAATGCGTCCACAGCGACTCGGTGGCTCGGTCGTACATCACGAGAGCCGAAGCGAACAGCTTTCCGGATGTCCCGAATGTGGTCGTCTGCCCGTCGATGGTCCGCTCGTAGGTCGCCGCCGAATTGCAGAGTGGGCAGTAGGTCACGGTTACCGGTACACCACCGACCGTATCGTTGGCGATCTCGTGCCAAACCATCGCCCTCACCGGATAAGCCCGAGCATCACCATTGATGTCGAGGGCGATCACCGCCTCTTCCGCGGGAAGCAACTCGGGATTCTCCGCGACCGAGATGAACGATGGCTCGTCGATCGGTGGAATACCGTCAGGCGGAGGACCCCCCGAGATGATGGCATCGACATCGACAAGCGGAGTCGGGAACTCCTCAGCGTATGGTGAATCCAGGGCGCTGGGCCCCTGCGGGAATCCGTCACCCGGAGCGTCTCCATTCGGGTCACTCGTCGAGGGCCGAGGGTTTGACTCAGGCACAGCGGTCGTTGTCGACGCGTCACCGCGTTCTGTGGTGGCTCCGCAAGCAGCAGTCAGGGCTGCCAACACCGCAACCAGAGCCCATGTTCGTAACACTGGAGACACAACGACCACATCCTTCGAATGCCTCACACTGTCCCAACACCCGTCGTGGGATTCTCGTTCCCAATCCGACCGCATGCATCCGCAACGCCACCCCCCTCGGCGACTGATTCCGTGGGCCAGAACGCACCCTTTCGTTGAACGGGAACCCGGGGTTCGCGTTCACACTACGGTTCCGCCATGGAGTACCGAACCGTTGCCTACACGCCCATGCCCGTGCCGGACGAGGACCGTGTCGCGTTGGCGAGGGCGACCTACGAAGAGATGGACCGGCGACGGTCTGTCAGGCACTTCTCCGATCGTGATGTCCCACGCGAGATGATCGACTATGCGATCCTCGCTGCGTCGACCGCGCCCTCAGGCGCACACATGCAACCGTGGACATTTGTGGTCGTCGGCGATCCGGCGACCAAGCACGAGATCCGCCTTGCTGCCGAAAAGGAGGAACGAGAGAACTACGACGGTGGCAGACTTCCGCCGCATTGGCGCAAGGACCTGGCACCGCTCGGGACGGACGCAAACAAGGAGTTCCTTGATGTCGTCCCGTGGATCATCGTGGTGTTCGAGCAGCGCTACGGCACGCGCCCGAACGGCGAAAGACAGCATCACTACTATGTCAAGGAGTCCGTCGGGATCGCTTGTGGGATGTTCATCGCCGCCCTGCACCGGATGGGCCTGTCAACGCTCACGCACACCCCGAGCCCGATGCTATTCCTCAAGAAGCTGCTGCACCGGCCTGACAACGAACGGCCGTTCATCCTGTTCCCCGTCGGCTACGCGGCAGACCATTGCCTCGTGCCTGACCTCACCCGCAAGACCCTCCCGGAGGTTGCGGTGATGGTCGGCGGCATGTGACGCTCGCACCGGATCTGCCTACTCGGCGAGGTTCACACGAATGCGGCGGAAGCCTCTCCCCTTGTTCTCGGCTTTGGGAATCGTCACCTCGCCGACCTCCCCCGTCTCACCGACATGCGTACCGCCGTCGGCCTGCCGGTCGAGTCCGACGATGTCGATGACCCGGACCTCGGTGAGGCTCTTCGGGAGGAGGTTCACCTTTGTCCTGATGAGCGACGGATCGGCATCGGCGGCATCCCTCGACAGAAACGACACCGTCACATCCCGGCGGCGCGCAAGCTCGGCGTTCAGGTCGACCTGCACGAGCGGCAGATCGTCGGCGGACCAATTCGGGATATCAAAATCGAGCCTGCCATGTCCCGGCTCCATGTTGCCACCGGTCACGGGGCTTTCGAATCGACGCCAGATGACACCACACAACGCGTGGAGGGCGGTGTGTGTCCTCATGAGGCGATAGCGGCGCTCCCAGTCGAGCGTTCCTTCAACCGTGGTCCCCACCGACGGAAGAGAACCGTCAAGCCAGTGCCAGACTCCATCGCGGTCCTGTGTCACACGCACGACCGCGAGCCGGTCGTCAGCGATCGACAGGAACCCGGTGTCGTGTGGCTGTCCTCCCCCACCGGGATAGAACACCGTGCGGTCCAACAGGACGCGGTGATCGTCCGAATCGGTGGCCACCACAGCAGCGGACATCGAGCGTGCGTAGGCATCGGTGGAATACAAGCGGTCGGTCATCTTCACACCCTAGGAGAACTCGAGGCGGACTCGAGGCGCGAATGATTTGCACTACGATCGTAGTGTGTATTATTGTGAAGGTGCACCCTAAGGAAAAGACAAGCCAGTGCTAACCACATTTGTGATCGGACTCCGTGAGGGCCTCGAGGCAGCCCTCATCGTCGGTATCGTCGCAGCGTTCCTGGTCCGCAACGGCGACCGGCGGGCAATCCGGGCCATGTGGGTGGGCGTAGGACTCGCAGTTGCAGCGTGTCTCGGCGTCGCTTTTGCACTGAATGTCGCAGGCCAGCGTCTCCCGCTGACGGCAAGGGCCGCCTTCGAAGGGATCCTGGCCCTTGTGGCAGTCGCTGGAGTCACCTACATGCTCGTGTGGATGCGTCAACACGGATCCGAGCTCCACGCCGACCTCGAGGCGAAGGCGCATCACGCTCTCGCACGGAAGTCCATGTTTGCCCTCGTAGCGCTCGCCTTCCTTGCCGTCATCCGGGAAGGCATCGAAACAGCCGTCTTCCTGTTTGCGATCCTCGACGGCAGTTCCCGGGTCACTGAGGGCATCATCGGCGCTCTCCTCGGCATCGGGGCAGCGTGTGCCCTTGGATACGGCATCTATCGAGGCGGCGCACGAATTGACCTCGGTCGCTTCTTCCGAGTGACCGGCGTCGTGTTGGTGTTTGTCGCGGCTGGACTGGTCGCGTACGCGGTTCACGAGTTCGCGGAGCTCGGCTGGATCACCTGGGGCCAATCCCCCGCCGTTGACCTCACCTCACTGATCGGGCCGGGCACGGTTCAAGCAAGCCTTGCGACCGCATTCCTCGGTCTCCAACCCGTTCCCACATACGCGGAGGTCTTCGCATGGTTGGCCTTCGCCATTCCGATGACCTGGTATGTGTTGCGGCCGATCGGTCAGCGCGTTCCTGTCTCTGTCAACTGAAACCGAAGGAGCACCATTCATGCGATACCTTGCCGTCCTGCTCGCCGTGGCCGCCCTTGCCATCGCCGGGTGTTCCGGAGATGAGGGAACCGTTATCGACACCACGCTGCGGAACGACGCGATCGAGCTGTCACAGCTGACCGTCGACACGGGAGCGGTCACCTTTGCGGTCACCAATGAAGGCGACAAGGTCCACGAAATCGAGGTGTTCGCCGGGAGCAACACCGACCTTCCGGTCGACAAGGAAGTCGCCGATGTCTCCGGACTCAGGCTGGTCGATGAGATCGAGGACATCCTCCCCGGGGGCAATGTTCGGCTCACACTCGACCTCCCGCCCGGTGACTATGTGATCATCTGCAACCTCCCCGGCCACTACCAGATGGGTATGGTCGCCAAACTGGTTGTCGCCGGGTAGACCCCAGCCTCTCCCCGTCCGGGGTATCGTCGGCGGGATGAAGGTCGATGTCGTGATCATCGGTGGCGGGATCGCTGGGCTGTCCTGTGCAGCATTCCTCGATCCGGCGATGGATACCGTACTCCTCGAAGCCGAGGCGACGCTCGGCTATCACGCGACGGGACGGTCAGCAGCTCTCTACACGGAGTGCTACGGCAACGCGACCATCTCGAAGTTGACGCAGGCATCGTCCCGCTACTTCGCCGAGCACGAACTCACGACCTGCCGCGGGCTCCTCTTCGTTGCCAAACCCAACGATGAACCAGCCCTCGATGATCTCGCCATCGAATACGAACCAGCAGTTCCCGACTTGCTTCGAATGACGCCACACGCTGTCGAAGAGATGTGCCCGCTGTTCCCCGCCGCCCTCGTGTCGGGGGGTCTCTATGAGGCCGGAGCCAAAGATATTGATGTTGATGCGCTCCAGACATCCTTCGTCCGCGCGGCGCGAAACCTTGGCGTGTCCATCCTGACGACGGCTCCCGTCCATGGGCTCGAATTCACTGGCGACCTGTGGAGAATCACGACAGACGACGGCGAGTACACGACTCCAATCGTGGTCAATGCGGCAGGGGCCTGGGGCGACCGTATCGCCTCCATGGGGGGTGTCGAACCGCTCGGCTTGCGCCCGCTCCTGCGAAGCGTGTTCACATTCGACCCGGGCTCCGACCCACAGCCATGGCCGATGGTGGTGGACGCCCACGAGAACTGGTACCTGAAACCCACCGGACCGCTCCTGCTCGGCTCAGCTGCAAGCGAACTCCCGAGCGAACCACGGGACGCACGAGCGGACGAACTCGACATCGCACTCGGCATCGAGAAGGTTTCGGCGGCCACGGCGGCCCCGATTCGGTCGATCAAGAACACCTGGGCGGGTCTTCGGACCTTCGCACCCGACCGAACGCCTGCTGTTGGATACGATCCGCATCATCGGGGGTTCTTCTGGCTCGTGGGACAGGGCGGCTATGGCATCATGACGAGTCCGGCACTCGGCGCCCTCGCCGCGTCGCTCATTGCCGACTCGATGCCACCAGCAGCACTCACCGAGATCGGGTTCACTCCATCCGAGCTCGATCCAGCGCGTCTTCGCTCGCACCAGGGACTCGACTCGCCCTGAACAGCAGTGCCACAAGACCCATCACCGCAATGGCCGCAAAAGCGAACCATTGCACAGCGTAACCGAGATGCCTTCCGTCGGTGAGGTCGCCATCGGGGAGAGGTAGCGGCGTGTTGGCGGGCTTTGGGTCTTGGTCATCGAGCAGGAGCATGAACGGAACCACCTCACCGTCGACCCATTGGTCGACATAGTCCAAGTCGAGCCTGCTGAGAGCGGACAGGTGGCCCCCCTCAGGCGCGGGTTCGCCGATTCTCGATGGGGCCTCCCCCGCCATGAGACGCCCTTCGATACGGGTCGGGGTCGCGCGCGGTTCGTATCCCGCGGCGGGAGGGCCCGGTGTTCCGTTGGGGACGAGGCCACGCACGACGATGAGAACGGACTTGTCGGCAAGCCGCATCGGGGTCGCCACGAGCGTCCCAGCGGTGTCTCCGTAGACCCTCCCGACGGAGAAGAACTCGAGGTCGGTGTCGTAGGTGCCCGTCGCGAAGGCATGGCGGTAGGCGAGCCGATCAGGATCATCGTTGAACTCCGACCGAAGCGCCGCAAGCGGTCGAGCTTCCTCGACCGACCGGGCGGCGATGGTCGCGTTCCGATCCCGTCGCTCGGCAAGCCTGTCCAACTGCCACAAACCAAGCAGCACGCAGGCCGCTGCAACGGCCAGCGCCACGGCCGTCGCCGCGATCCACCGAGGCCGTCCCAAGACTGTTCGGTCGAACCGTTGACTCACGCGCGCAGCGTACGGCCGCTGCCCGACCTAGTGCCCTGTCGTCCGATCTCGGCGTGGCCGAACGGCGATGTCGGCTCTCGGGCCGGCTTCGAGTTTTTGTTGTTGATGAATCAGCGGGACACCTGCCATTGCGGACGGGTGAGCCCGTAGTGGATCTGGTCGTACCGGACACCCCGTTTGAGGTACGCGCCGAACGAGATTCCTTCTCGGAGCAGCCCAGCATGCTCGGCCACCCTGGCGGAAGCGGCGTTCGGATGCATGATCGGTGCCCAGACGCGCATCACATCGCGCTGTTCGAACAGTTCGTCGACGAGTCGTCGCGCAGCCGCCGAAGTGATGCCGTGGCCCCACCGCGCGGGCGTCAACCACCAGCCGATCTCGTATGTTCCGGTCCGCTCGTCGGTCCCCGCAAACGCGCCGAGACCACCAGCGAGCTCGCCATCGACCCAGATCGAGTATTGAATCGGTGGGTCGTCCGCAGTGGCGACAGCGATCCAGGCCTCCGCATCATCGCGGGTGTACGGATACGGGAAACCGTCCCCCATGTAGGTGGAGATCTCCTCGAAGTCCGCTGCGGCAACGAGCGCATCGACCATGTCTGCGTGATAGCGACGAAGCACAACGCCGTCAATGGCGGTCGTGAGCGTGTCAGCAGAGCGGTCGTTGCCAACCGTATCGTCAGACATGTTCAGCCCCACCGGCTGCGACAGCACCGGTGCGTCGTGGATCGGCTGCACCGTGCATCGTGCCGTCAGGATCGATCGACGCGGCCTGCACTCCTCCGAAGTACATCGCGAGGGGCTGCAGGGTTCTGATCGCGAGATCCTCAACGAGTGAGGTGTCAACGCCGGGCTCGACGGCCAGCGTCGGGACCCCTTCGAACCACTCAGCGTGGATTCGGGGCGCGGCGACTGCGGCCTCAAGATCCATGCCACACACAATGTGGTTCAACAGAACGCTCACGATGGCAGAGGTGATACGGTCTGCTCCGGGCGAACCGATAGCGAGCGTCTCCCCGGCAGGGCTACGGGCGACCGTCGGCGCCATGTTGGAAAGGAGTCGTTGACCGGGCTCAAGGGCATGCAGCCCTTCAGAGATGAGCTCGATCTCCCCGAGGGAGTTGTTGAGCCCGAAACCTGTACCGGGAATGACGGCCCCGGACCCGTATCCCGCCGAGCTGGTGATGGCGCAGCCCATGCCGGTTGCATCAACGGTTGAGACATGCACTGTTGATGGCGATCGGTGCATGGCGGCCAGGTTGCCTTCCGTCGCCATCGCATGGAGGGTGGCCGCCGCTGTGATGCGGTCCTTATCTCCGTCGAGGTCCGCACGGCGAAACGAGAAGACCGCGTGTTGTGCTGCGGCGTAGTTCGCGACATCGCGTGCCGTCCAGCCCGTGATGCCGAGGCGTTCGATCAACGCGACGAGGGCAGCAACGGTGATGCCTCCCACAGCTGGTGGAGCGTTCGTCGCGACATCCCATCGGTGCAGGTCGATCCTCGCAGGCGCCCGTTCGATCGCTTCGTATTCGATGAGGTCGCGGGCGGTGAGGAGGCCACCTCGCTCGGTGCACGCTTGCACCAGCGCCGCCCCGAGTTCACCCCCGTACAGGAGCCCCGTGTGTTCCGTGCCGAGCGCCTCGAGGGTGTCGGCAAGGTCAGGATTGGTGACGATATCGCCCGCTTCGACAGGGGCTCCATCGGTTCGGTGATACAGATCGGCGGCCTCGGCGTCCCATCCGTAGACGACCTCGTGTGAGTAGGAGAGATAATACGCGCTCGCCTCGGTGACGGCGAAACCGCTGCGTGCGAGTTCGACCGATGGTTCCAAGAGCTCTGACCACGGCGCTGTTCCGAAGAGACTGGACGCACGGTCGAATCCGGCGAATGCTCCGGGCGTCGCCACACTTCCCCACCCCACGACGGTCTCCATGCCCCCGCCATACTGCATCGACACCGTTCGTGTGTCGGGTTCCAGTGCACTCGGTCTCCCCCGACCCGGCATCTCTGCGTAGGCGTCGATGACTACCGGCTCGTGATCTGCCGGCCAGATCGTAATGAAGGCCCCCGCACCGGGTGACACGATGCCGAGTTCGGTTGTCATGGAGGCCACCGTCGCAGCGATGGCTGCGTCTACGGCGTTGCCACCATCGTCCGCCACGGCCTTGCCTGCCGCTGCGGCCACATCGGATGCGGCTGCGATGAGGGTGCGAGGCATCGCACAACTCTAGACCGACTCGAGGGGCACTCCCTGTAAGAGCCGTGCCGAAGATGTCTGCACCTCACGCCGCCGACGAGTCGTTCTCGGCCGTGATCAGCTCATCGCGACGAAACTGGACATCGTGAGCGATGATCTCGATCCGGCTCCGCCGTCCGTCATCTGTTGACCAGAACCTGCGTTGCACCGAACCGCACACCCAGATCGGTTGTCCGGATTCGTATGCACCGGCAACGGCCTCGGGATCGGGATCCCACCATGTAACGGGAATCACATCGACGCGCCGGCGGGGTGTTGTTGATCGAATGGTGACGAGGAACCGGAGAAGGCTCGATCCCGAGCTGAAGGACCGGTGCTCCGGGGTTGCAGCCAGATGGCCACTGAGGATTGCGAGGTTGAGATCCACGACACTTCCTTTCCGTGGAAGTGCGAGGCATGCGAACAACATATCGTGTACCTACGACAGGATTGGTCGACGCCGCACAGGGCAGATACCACTAGTTGGGGATCTGGGAGATCTCGGCTTCAAGCTGGTCCCAGCCCGGAAACCCCGGGTCCGCCATCACGATGGTGTTGGCCAGCTGCTTGGCCGTATGACGGTCGCCAAGAGCCGCCGCAGCCCTGGCCGCTACGAAGTAGAGACGCAGGTGGGCATCATTGGGTTCGGCAACAATGCGGCCGGGGTTTGCAATCTCCCACGCCTCACTGGCTCTATCGTTGTCAAGGAGGTAGGAGGCATACACCACGGTTCCTTCGTTCATCACCAGCCCGTGACCACCCCGCTTCTGAAGTTCCTTCCATGCGGTCTCAACATCACGATTCCGCCCCATGGCCCGCAGCACATCCATCTCGATCGGGAGATGTGTCGTTTCACCGGCCATCCGCCGGTATGCACGAAGCTCGTTCAATGCCGTGGACCAATCCCCCACCCGATAGGCGGCCACACCGATCGTCTCTCGAATCGTTGGATCGTTGGGTGCAAGGGCTTTGGCGCGCTGCCCGTGCTTGACCGCGGACTGGTACTTGCCGTCAGCGAGAGCTTCGGAAGCCGCGCCGAGCGCCTCGAGTGCCGGCCCGACGCGGTCCTTCGGCGTCACCCGGGCGAGGTTCTCAATCACCCAATTCGGCAGATTGACGGCTGCACCCTGGAGGTCTCTGCGACGCTTCGGTGCCTCTTCACGGCGCTTCGCCTCAACCGATCGAGTCGTTGCACTGTACTGCTTCTTCTTGGCCGATTGCCGGCGGTCGCTGCTGCGTTTGTCATCCGAAAGTTGGCCAGACCGAGCGCCCTTCTTTGACGAACGACTCTTGTTCGTGGACTTCCGTCCTGTCGATTGCTTATGCGTCGATCTCGTACCGGAGTCCTTGCGGCTACCCGAGGAACCACGCTTCTGAGACGCGCTCGGTCGTCGCGATGTGCCCTTACCGTTTGAACCCATGGACAGTCCTCTCGGAACGGCGTGGTGTGTGGATGTCGGAATGATGCGATGCGACATCCCGGCCGTGTGCTGCAATGGTACAAACATAGCCTCCACACTTGACGGATGAGTATGTTGCAAAGGCCGATGTGAGTTGTCGTTCTGTTGGCTCGCGTCGTGATCGCTGGCTGTTCGATCAGTAGCGCTGACCTCCTCAACCCAAACTCTGGCGGAACCGGGACGGTCGACATGTCGGACAAGGATCGGGTCCGAAACGGACGCTTCGGGTGGAAGGCATCATCGCCCACCCCTCCCGATCAGACTGCTCATGCACTTCACCAAGATCTTGGCGTCACCTCCTCGCTGCGTCCTTAGAGAACTACGACGATCACGACGCGTGTGACACCGCCCCAATGGAGGAACACCAGAAATCAGTGATGAGCGGAGACAGGTTGGTGTTGCACACGGCAACGCTCCCGGACCAGCGTCAGCAGGCAGCATGAACCGGAGTATCACGAATCAGAGTCCCACGGAGCCGATCCAGCAAGGGACGGCGAAGGAGAAGCATGCCCAGAAACGAGAAAAGGGCCGTACGTCAGTAAAGCGATACGACCCTTTGTCTCTTTGGAATGTCTGGCAACGACCTACTCTCCCGGGGCCCTTCGGCCCAAGTACCATCGGCGCTTGCAGGCTTAACTTCCGTGTTCGGAATGGGAACGGGTGGATCCCTGCCGCTGTGGTCACCAGAATCATGTGAATGCTCTTTGAGCACTCCATAGCGAGCACAAAATCGCGATATTCAAATTCAAGCCCTCGACCTATTAGTACCGGTCAGCTTCACGCATTGCTGCGCTTCCACTTCCGGCCTATCAACCTGGTCGTCTACCAGGGGTCTTACCTGATTTCTCAGTGGGAGATCTCATCTTGGAGCCGGCTTCGCGCTTAGATGCTTTCAGCGCTTATCCGTTCCGTACGTAGCAAACCAGCCGTGCCCTTGGCAGGACAACTGGCACACCAGAGGTACGTTCATCCCGGTCCTCTCGTACTAGGGACAACTCTCCTCAAATCTCCTGCGCCCACAACGGATAGGGACCGAACTGTCTCACGACGTTCTGAACCCAGCTCGCGTGCCTCTTTAACGGGCGAACAGCCCGACCCTTGGGACCTGCTTCAGCCCCAGGATGAGACGAGCCGACATCGAGGTGCCAAACACCGCCGTCGATATGGACTCTTGGGCGGTATGAGCCTGTTATCCCCGAGGTACCTTTTAGCCGTTGGCCTCGGCGCACCCACGTGCCGCCGAGGGATCACTAAACCCTACTTTCGTACCTGCTCGACTTGTTTGTCTCGCAGTCAAGCTCCCTTGTGCTTTTACACTCGCCGCCAGATTGCCGACCTGGCTGAGGGAACCTTTGGGCGCCTCCGTTACATTTTAGGAGGCCACCACCCCAGTGAAACTGCCCACCAGACACTGTTCTTGATCCGGATAACGGACCGAAGTTAGAAGAACTCCATGGGAAGGGTGGTATTTCAACGTTGTCTCCACGACCGCTAGCGCGGCCGCTTCATCGACTCCCACCTATCCTACACATCACATGAAGGGCTTCAATGTCAAGCTGCAGTAAAGGTCTCGGGGTCTTTCCGTCCTGTTGCGGGAAGTGAGCATCTTTACTCACATTGCAATTTCGCCGAGTCTCTGGTTGAGACAGTGCCCGAGTCGTTACGCCATTCGTGCAGGTCGGAACTTCATCGTATCCCTGAGTTTCCTCAGGGGACAGACTATGCCTTCATCTCGTTCAGTGATCCAAGAGGATCGCAATCAATCCTTGCTGAAAGCTGGCGCTCTCTGCTGCTCAAACTCGCATGCATTGAACCGTGGTTCCAACACGAATTCGCAAGTCTTGCGGGTCTTCACAGCACCTGATCAGTATCGCTAGTATGGGTTCCAAAGAACTTCCATTGCCAGGGCGATGTGACCAAAGGGGTCGATTACTGAACGAGAGCCCACGTATTGTGCCGGCCGTAGATTTGCCATATCTCCACAACATAGGTTGCGTGTATGACATGTTCCGGCACCGAATCCCGAAGGATTCAGTCGTTACGGGGTCATATCGGTTGGCTCCGACAGAGGACTTCCCACGGCATTACCCGTCGACTATCGCTCGGTCCTTGAGCCGAGCAGTCGGTGTGGGCTTCGCCGTTATGAGTGGGTTTGATAAGTGGAGTCACCTCCACTGACGGGCAAATCAATTACCCGACAAGGAATTTCGCTTGATTCTGTTACTTATAGACCGTTCCGAGTGCACTACTTCTCGGACGGCGGATCGAACATCTCTGCCGATCTCCCAGCGTCGCCGCTGGGTCCGGACCATATCTTCATCTCGCACTGCTACATGGAGACGGTTGGCGTATGGTCTCTGAGGATTCTCAGATACTCAGAGGGCTTCCGATGATTCATCGTCTCGACGATTCCGGCGATCTGGGCAATTCCTGACGGTGTCAGGTGCCAATCATCCTTCATCATCTCAACGATGTGTGCGAACTTCTCGAAGTCGTTTCGCTTCGTTGTGCGCAGCCGATTCTCCCGAAAGAACGGGATCACCTTCTGCTCAATGTCCCTGCGTCGCTGCACGCAAAACCGGAGGAGATCCTCACGGTGATTGTCGTGTCTGCGATTCAGGAACACTTTCCCACACTCGAAGAATGTCACGAGTTCTTCAAGAACGCTTCGACTGGAAGCATTCTGAGCGACAGCGAATTCGGGACGGGCTTGCCATCCCAGGGTCATACCGGAGTTTCGATAGATGGGGACGCTGAAACAGCCTTCTCCATCCACGAACCCGACGACCCATTCACTGCTGAGTCTTTCCTGCTGATTGTCCGGCGTGACCATTCCATAGTCACCCACCGGCGGGTTTTCACTGCTCATGACCACAAGGTGCGTAGCACCTGTGACACGAACGAGTACCGCACGGATACATCCGGAGTTTCCAGCATATAGCCAACTGCACTCACCGCTGTCACCAGCGGGAGGGGCAGCTCCCTCTTTGCCTGCTAGAGGGACTTCCTACCTTAGGCATTCTTGTTACTTGCTTCGTCTGAGCGGGGACGGCCCGCTCGAAGCTGGTCAGGTCATTTCTGCCTGACTCCCCATGTCGCCATGAGGATCGGACTGTATCATCCCATCGTTCTCACCGACGGGCCTGGCGTACAGTCTCTGAGGATCCCTGCAGGATGTCTTCGATCGGCCACGCTCGCTGTCTTCCATGAGCATTCATGGAGAATGCAAGCCGGACCACTCGATCGAATCCATCCGGACGCAGATGTTCCTTTACTCGCAACAATCGCACGATCGTCGCGAAGATCGGGAAGTCTTCATCCTTCACGAGCAACCGATGCTGTTCGAAGAGCGAAATGATCCGCTCAGCAAGGTCGGCCAGTCGGATGACCGAAGAGGTCATCACCGAACCACCGGGACCTTTGTGATACACATGTCCACACCCGAGATGGGTGTGAAAACGCTCCAACATTGCGCGCTCGGCCTCGTGCTGGGACACTTGGAAGGTGGCGGTGAGTTGCCATCCCCTCGTGCGTCGGGCGTTGCGCGGATTGGAGTGAATGGCCACTGAAAAGCAGCCTTCTCCATCCACGAAGCCGACAACCCAGCTCGAATCGAGCCGTTGCGTCGTGACTTTGGTTTCCTGCTGATTGTCCGCACCGAACGGATTGTCACGGTTCATACCACACATCTATCACGGACATGTGACACGAACTCGTACCGTCGGATACTCGGATGTTCCAGCATATAGCCAGGTTTTACAACCGCCATTCAGGTGTCTGTTCAACGGTTATAGTTACCGCCGCCGTTTACCAGGGCTTGATTTCACGGCTTCGCTCCGAAGAGCTAACCGATCCACTTGACCTTCTGGCACCGGGCAGGCGTCAGAGGGTATACATCGTCTTACGACTTGGCACCCTCCTGTGTTTTTGATAAACAGTCGCTTGGGCCTGGTTTCTGCAACCCCATCGGGCTTCGGACGCGAGGTCCTACACCCTACCGGGGCGATCCTTCTCCCGAAGTTACGGATCCATTTTGCCGAATTCCTTAACCAGAGTTTTCTCGCTCGCCTTAGTATTCTCTACTTGTCCACCTGTGTCGGTTTGAGGTACGGGTACCCAAGAAGCTGGCTAGAAGCTTTTCTCGACAGTATGGGTGAGGTGGCTTCGCCTATGAGCGGCTCGGCATCGTGTCTCAGCCTTGTGGGATCCGGATTTGCCTGGATCCCGACCTACGCACTTACCCCGGGTCAACCATCGCCCGGGTCCACTTGCCCTTCTGTGTCACTCCATCGCTTGCGTACTACTGGCTGGGTCGGTAGGCCCCGAAGGGCTTTCCTTAGCAAACCAGATTCTGCATGGACGCGTCTTGGGTAGTACAGGAATATCAACCTGTTATCCATCGATTACGCCTTTCGGCCTCACCTTAGGTCCCGACTAACCCTGGGCGGACGAGCCTTCCCCAGGAAACCTTGGACATTCGGCGGAAGAGATTCTCACTCTTCATTCGCTACTCATGCCTACATTCTCACTCGAGTGCCCTCCACGACTGGCTTCCGCCGCCGCTTCAAGGGACACTCGACGCTCCTCTACCACTCGCGCCCCCTGGACCACGAAGGCCTGGGTTGAAGCGCGAATCCGCAGTTTCGGTACATGACTTGAGCCCCGTTACATCATCCGCGCGGGATCACTCGACCAGTGAGCTGTTACGCACTCTTTAAAGGGTGGCTGCTTCTAAGCCAACCTCCTGGCTGTTTGGGCAACCCTACATCGTTCCCCACTTAGTCATGATTTTGGGACCTTAACTGGCGGTCTGGGCTGTTTCCCTTTTGACCATGAAGCTTATCCCACATGGTCTGACTGCTGCGCTTGGCTCCCTGGGATTCGGAGTTTGACTGGGGTCGGTAAGCTTGTTGGCCCCCTAACCCAATCAGTGCTCTACCCCCAGAGAGGAACACGCAACGCTAGCCCTAAAGCTATTTCGAGGAGAACCAGCTATCGCCGAGTTTGATTGGCCTTTCACCCCTATCCACAGATCATCCCCCCAGTTTTTAACCTAGGTGGGTTCGGGCCTCCACGAGGTCTTACCCTCGCTTCACCCTGTCCATGGATAGATCACTCGGCTTCGGGTCTATGACATGCGACTCGGCGCCCTATTAAGACTTGCTTTCGCTGCGGCTACACCTCTCGGCTTAACCTTGCCACACATCGATAACTCGTAGGCTCATTCTTCAAAAGGCAGGCAGTCAGGATCCGAAGATCCCTCCTACTGCTTGTAAGTAGTTGGTTTCAGGTACTGTTTCACTCCCCTCACCGGGGTACTTTTCACCATTCCCTCACGGTACTGATCCGCTATCGGTCGCTAGGTAGTATTTAGCCTTACCAGGTGGTCCTGGCAGATTCACACGGGATTTCACGTGCCCCGTACTACTTGGGAACTTCATGGAGAGCTCATACAGATTTCGCCTACGGGGCTGTTACCTCCTGTGGCTCCACTTTCCAGTGGTATTCGGCTATCTGGTGAGTTTGTAACTCTCTGACGGATTCGACGATCCGTCTCACGAGTCCCACTACCCCAGCACGGCAACGGCGTCGACCTATCACACCGCACTGGTTTGGGCTCTTCCCGTTTCGCTCGCCGCTACTCAGGGAATCACGGTTGTTTTCTGTTCCTCGAGGTACTGAGATGTTTCAATTCCCTCGGTTTCCTTTACCGGCCCTATGTGTTCAGACCGGAATGACTGGGCATGACCCCAGCCTGGTTTCCCAATTCGGATATCCCCGGATCAACGCTCATTCGTCAACTCCCCGGGGCTTTTCGCAGACCATCACGTCCTTCATCGGCTCCTAGCGCCAAGGCATCCACCAACTACTCGTAGTAGCTTGAATTACAATTGAATACTTTGACTTTGTGCTCGCTATGCAGTTCTCAAAGAGCTCAAGCCGGCCGATGCCGACCCGCCGGCAACCCGAAAGCCGCCGGCTGAAGGACATGAATCCCAAAACGGGACCCAAAATCCGGTTCATCACCGGACGCCTTCACAGCTGAACAGTGTGCCCCTCGTCACGCCCGCAGGCGTTCGGAGGAGAGATTGACAATTCACTAGGAACTGGAACCGGGTGAGCCCGGTTCGTGGTTGCTCCTTAGAAAGGAGGTGATCCAGCCGCACGTTCCCGTACGGCTACCTTGTTACGACTTCATCCCAGTCACCGATCCCACCTTCGGCAGCTCCTTCCCACGAGGGGTTAGGCCACTGACTTCGGGTGTTACCGACTTCCGTGATGTGACGGGCGGTGTGTACAAGCCCCGAGAACGTATTCACCGTGGCTTTGCTGATCCACGATTACTAGCGACTCCGGCTTCATGAAGTCGAGTTGCAGACTTCAATCCGAACTGAGGACGGCTTTACGGGATTGGCTGACCCTCGCGGGATCGCTGCCCATTGTATCGCCCATTGTAGCATGCGTGCAGCCCTGGATATAAGGGGCATGATGACTTGACATCGTCCTCGCCTTCCTCCGAGTTGTCCCCGGCAGTCTCCCATGAGTCCCCACCATTACGTGCTGGCAACATAGGACAAGGGTTGCGCTCGTTGCGGGACTTAACCCAACATCTCACGACACGAGCTGACGACAGCCATGCACCACCTGTCATGGGCGCGTAAGCACACTGTGTTTCCACAGCTAGACCCATGATGTCAAACCCAGGTAAGGTTCTTCGGGTTGCATCGAATTAAGCCGCATGCTCCGCCGCTTGTGCGGGGCCCCGTCAATTCCTTTGAGTTTTAGCCTTGCGGCCGTACTCCCCAGGCGGAACACTTAATGCGTTAGCTACGGCGCAGCAGACATGAATAAATCCGCTACACCTAGTGTTCATCGTTTACGGCGTGGACTACCAGGGTATCTAATCCTGTTTGCTCCCCACGCTTTCGCTCCTCAGCGTCAGTATCGGCCCAGTGAGCCGCCTTCGCTAATGGTGTTCCTCTCAATATCTGCGCATTCCACCGCTACACTGAGAATTCCACTCACCTCTACCGAACTCAAGTCACAACAGTTTCGACCGGCATCCCGGGGTTGAGCCCCGGGCTTTCACGACCGACTTGTTGAACCGCCTACGAGCCCTTTACGCCCAATAAATCCGGACAACGTTTGCTCCCTACGTATTACCGCGGCTGCTGGCACGTAGTTGGCCGGAGCTTCTTCTGGAGGTACCGTCATTTTCTTCCCTCCTGAAAGCGGTTTACAACCCGAAGGCCGTCATCCCGCACGCGGTGTCGCTGCATCAGGCTTTCGCCCATTGTGCAATATTCCCTGCTGCTGCCTTCCGTAGAAGTCTGGACCGTATCTCAGTTCCAGTGTGGCTGATCGTCCTCTCAGACCAGCTACCCGTCTTCGGCTTGGTGGGCCGTTACCTCACCAACTACCTGATAGGCCGCGAGACCATCCCCTAGCAGCGGACCTTTCCTCATCGGGTCATGCGACTCGATGAGAATATTCGGTATTAATCCGAGTTTCCTCGGGCTATCCCGATCTAGGGGGCAGGTTTCTCACGTGATACTCACCCGTTCGCCGGTTTCCACATTCGGCCCTTACGGGACGAATGCTTCTCCCTCGACTTGCATGCATAAAGCGCACCGCCAACGTTCGTCCTGAGCCAGGATCAAACTCTCCATCGAAGTTCTCGATGAGAACAGATCCTGTGTTCGCATGTTGTGCGAACCAGGAGTTTTCCATCCCTCAAAAGGATGCGGTCATACGAGGACGGGTCCTCTGTTTGTATGACCGTTTGGCTTTGTACACCCGTCGTTCCGTCCACGACGCGGGCAAGCCCGCGTCCGGTCGGTCTGACGGATATCAACGCTCACCGTTGGATGCCCGAGGGCATTCGCGGCAAGCGCCTGTCAATCTCAATCGCCTGTCTTGCGACAGCCGATTGACACACTGTTCAGTTGTCAAGGAGCCCGATGTCCCGTCGCGCATGGCGTCGCCGCCGTCCGCGGAGGGCCTCACAGTATACCACCCTCAGCGCGAGTGGTACCCGGCCGGATTCGGCCGGGAACAGAACTGTAACGACCCTTGCGACATACATCAACCACAAGTCTCGAGTTCTCATTCCAACCAGATCGAACCAGTGCGCGCCGCACGGCATTCACGGTGCAACGCCGCTAGGTTGGCGGCTGTGAGGGACATCCGAGCGGGTCAGATTCGAACGCTGCTCCTCGTCGGCGCGGCGACGGCCCTTGCGGTGATGGTCGCTGCGTGTGATGGTGGCACGACGGCGGATCCCGGCCAGAACCAAGTCTTCGGCTACGACGACGCGTACAACGAGGCAGTCATCGAGATCGGCCCCGGCGACGAGGTCGAGTGGCTGATGGTTGGCGACAACCCGCACAATGTCTTTGCGGCCGATGGCTCTTGGCAGTCGGACCTCACGATGGAACGAGGCGACCGGTTCAGGCGCACCTTCGACGAGCCTGGCGTCTATCCGTACTTCTGCACCTTCCACGGCGACGCCGAGGGCGGGGGGATGGCTGGCTATGTCATCGTCGGCGATGTCCCGGCATACGAACAGCTCGCTTCGGAGGAATCTCCCGCTGTGGCCGACTGGAGCGGCAACACGATCGCCGTTCCAGCGGACTTTCCGACGATCCAAGAGGCCGTCGACGCTGCTGAAGTCGCCGACCTCATCACCATCGAACCCGGCATCTATCACGAAGCAGTCACGGTTCGGACCCCGTCACTCATCATCCGGGGTGCTGATCGCAACTCCACCATCGTCGATGGCGAATTCGAGTTGTCCAACGGCTTCCATGTGGTCGCAGACGGCGTCGCCATCGAGAACATCACGGCGCGCAACTACCAGGTCAACGGCTTCTACTGGACCGGTGTGACCGGCTACCGGGGGTCGTATCTCACGGCACACAACAACGGCGACTACGGCATCTACGCCTTCGACTCGGTCGATGGACTGTTCAATGAGGTGTACGCATCCGGCAACCGCGACTCGGGCATCTACATCGGCCAGTGCTACCCGTGCAACGCCGTCGTGACGGACTCCGTGTCAGCGGAGAACGGGCTGGCGTATTCGGGAACGAACGCCGGAGGCGAGCTGTACCTGATCAACTCCACCTACGAGAACAACATGGGGGGCATGGCGCCGAACTCCCTCGACTCCGAGCTGTATCCCCCGCATCGCGAGGTGTACATCGGAGGCAATCTCGTCATCAACAACAACAATGCCGACACCCCGACGAAGGGGCTCGCTCGCCTCGCGTGGGGGGAAGGCATCGTTCTTGCCGGTGGTGAGGGTGACCTGGTCGAGAAGAATCTGGTCGTCAATCACGACCGCATCGGGATCGTCACCAATGTGCTTCCTGACAAGAATATCTGGTGGGCGTCTGACAACATCGTCCGCGACAACACGATCGCTGGCACGGGCATTGCCGATCTCGGACTCGTCGGCCCGCTCAGCAAGGGCAACTGCTTCGACGGGAACCTCATGGCCGGATGGGCCGTTCCGCCCCTGGTCGGGCTCTACCACACCTGTGACGGCATCGACATGCCGTTCCAGTTCGATCTCGGCACCCTGTTCTTCCTGATGGGAGCCCAAGCCGATGGCAAAGCCAACACGCCCCGAGGCTCGGACTACCGCACATGGCCCGCACCCGATGCGCAGGCCACGATGCCCGGTGCCGCCACCGCGGTTCCAAAGCCCGCATTCGATGTGTTCGTCAAACCCGACCTCACCGAGATCACCACCCCGGACCTTCCCGAGGGAGTCGAGATACGAGGCAAGGAGATCGTTGTGTCAGGAGTACCCGTAACCGAACCGACCATATGGACCTTCATCCTGACCCTGTGGGGGTACTTCCTGCCTCTCGCCCTCGTCGGTGCTTGGATCGGGCTCGCCATATGGGACATGGTCCGGCGAGAAGACGACATGTCCCGGGGCGCCGTCGTCGGATGGTTCACAGCCATCCTTCTCATCCCGATCCTCGGCGTGATTCTGTACTTCATCTTCGGGAAGTCGACGATTCCGGCATGGCTCCGCGGAGTCGTCGTCGGAGGCGGGACGGCGGCCTACCTCATCGTCCTTGTTGCGATGCTGCTCGTGAGCGGCGCCGTGTAGTGAATCCGGCGCAGCGAACCCGGCCACTCGTCTGGGTGCGTCACAACGCCGCGCTCATCACCATCGTCGCCTGCGGATTGGCGCTCCGTGTGATCTGGCTCCTCGCCGCGCAACCAACCCCGGTCTCCGACTTCCACGCCTACCGGATGCTCGCCGAAGACCTCATCGACCACCGACAGCTCGGCTACCCCGCTCGCACATCGTTCTACCTACCGATGCAGCCGGCATATCTCGCCGTGTGGATGCTTGTGTCGCGGGCGGCGACCTGGTTGGCGCTTGCCCCCATTGTTGCTTCGACGGCGTCGGTCGGCTTGATCTATGCCATCGGACGACGCATCTATGCGACCCGTCAGACGGCGCTGATCGCTGCCGCGCTCTTCGCCTTCGTTCCGATGTTCGTCCTGTTTTCGCCAGTGCTCGCAACTGAGCACCTCTTCGTCCTGCTCATGCTCGCCGCAATGCTCGCCGTCGTGACACTCGGTGACGGACCTCCCTGGCTTGCCGTGGTGGCCGGAGGACTCGCAGGGCTCGCGATGCTGACCCGGGGAGAAGCTGTGTTCTACATCCCGGCGCTTGTCCTGTTCGTCTGGGTCGCATCGGGGATCTCATCCGTCACGGCCCGAATCCGGACAACCCTCCTGATCGGTTTGGGCGTGCTCGTCATCATCGGACCGTGGTATGTCCGCAACGCTCTCGTTGCTGCTCCGGATGCGGGCTTGTCGACCGGAGCTGGCATCAACTTCTACTTCGCGCACAACGATTCGGGAACCTACGGCTGGTACCCCGAGGGGAGTCCACTCGACGGACTCGGTGCCGAGGAAGCCAACCGCCTCGGATGGGAGCTCGGCCTCCGCTATCTGCGCGAGCACCCCCTCTCGCTCGTCGACGACATCGGCTACGGGACCGTGCAACTGGTCCGAACGCCCGACTATGCCTTGTTCTGGAGCACGCAGCAGGTGACGCCGGGCGGGGACCCGCTGAACCCGGAGTCTTTCGAAGACAGGCCCATCTCTTACCGGTGGATGCTCCAAGCAATGCTCGCGCTGCCGGTCTTGCTCGTCCTGGGCCTCGCGGCCCTTGTCGCCTACCGACGCTGGTCCCGATCCCTGATCTGGCTGATCGTCCCGCTGATCGTTTCCACTTGGATGCTGCGTACCGTCGTGTATTGGGCGAAGCCCCGCTACGGGTACTTCCTTCATGTGATGCTCGTGTTCGTTGCAGCCATCACGATCTCGGCACTCGTCGAGGCGAACCGTGGTGCACGAATCGAAGGGACCGGCGCGCAACAGAGGGATGCGGCAGCGGGGATCAGCTGACGCGTTGTTTGAGGCGCGCGAACAGCCAGATGATGGCAACGACGACCAGGATCCCGCCGATCGACATGGCCGCGGCGATGTGCATCACCGTCGAGAGCCCCCACACGATCGGTGGGATCAAGATGATCACGGCCACAACCACGATCCATGTCGGCCATTGCTGTTGCGCCACGAGCCGTCCTTTCGCTGTTGGCTCGCAGCGTACCGCCACCTGTGCGGGTTATGCCGAACCGGAGCGTCCGGCGGCGATGAGGCGGTGATACTCACCGAAGTGCTGGACCGCAAGGTCGCGTGCGCCCGTTCGCTCGTAGATCGACGCAAGGTTGAAGTGGGCGTCAGCGAATGAGGGCTCGGATTCCAGCGCCCTCCGGTAGGCCTTGATCGCCTGACCGACTGCGCCGACATCCTCACTCGCCACCCCCACATTGAACAAGGCAAGCGAGTCGTTCGGATAGGCGTCGACGACCCTGCGGTAGTGGACGAGGGCAGCTGCGGGGTCGCCGCGGCTGTGGAGGAGTCGTCCGAGGTTCAGGTTCGCCTCGGGGTGGCTCGCATCGATCCGGAGGGCGCGCCGATAGGCTTCTTCGGCATCGGCTTCGTTCTCTTCTTCCGCCATGTCCCCATGTATGAACCAGTCGTCTGCCGACCATTCCGAAGCTGTCCGCCCGTCGGATGGCATGCCGATCGCGCGCCTCATCCGGGCGTCGGCGAGCGACACGATGTCTGCTTCGAGGACCTCATCGAAGACCAGTACGGTCTGACCCGACTCCATGTTCCACGACGCATCGTCAGCTCGAGCGACGACCTCGTCGCCAACCACCGACAGCACGACGCCGCTCATGACTCCCCCGTCAGCGCTGGTCGAATCCGATGACTTGACGAGGTCTCGCAGGGCCCTGCGCACCTTGGCCGTTGATGCCCCCGCGGCCATGAGCCGTGCCGCCATGGCCAAGACGGCGACATCCGCAGAACTGAACAGGTATCGGCCGCGTGTTCCATGTTCGACATTGAACACTCCGGCTGTGACAAATCCGCGAATCTGGGACGGTGTCAAGTCGAGCACATCCGCGATCTGACTCGTCGTGAATCGAGAGCCAGCGTCGTCCGTCACTGCTTGCCGGTTGCTCGCTTCTTCGCAGGTGACTTGCCTGTCTTCGCCCGCTTCGCTGGCTTGCGCGCCGCATCGGGGTCTCCGGTGGGCTCACCGAGGCTTGCTTTGAGGGCTTCCATCAAGTCAACGACCTGTGCCTTGTGTTCCTCGGGTGGGGCGATCGTCATCTCATGCCCTGCGACCTTCTGTTCGATTGCCGCAAGGATGTCGTCTGTGACGCTGTCTGCGAACATCTCCGGCTCGAATACATCCGTCGAGATCTGATCGACGATCTGGGTCGCGAGAGCCAGCTCCGCCGAATCCACCGCCGTATCGGGTGTCTCCACCTCGTCGAAGGCCCTGAGTTCGGACTCGTACCGCAGCTGTTGCATGATCAAACCGTCCTCGAACGGCCGAAGCAGGACGAGGTAGTCCTTTCCGCGTGCGGCGTATTTGGCGAGTCCGGCCCGCTCCGTCTTCCGCATGACCTCTGCGAGGAGTGCGTATGGCTTGTCACCGCCCGGACCGGGCCCGAGGTAGTACGCCCGCTCGAAGTAGATCGGGTCGACGGCCGATATCGGAACGAACTGCTTGATGTCGATCGAGTGCGTTGCCTTGAGCTCCATGGCTTTCAGCTCGTCTGGCGTGAAGATCACATACTGATCCTTGGCGAACTCGTAACCCTTGACCAGCTCGTCTCGAGGCACGATCGCGTCGTGGGTCGGACAGTACAGCCGCTGGCGAATGCGCGTGCCGCAGGACTCGTGGATGGAGTTGAACTGGATCTTCGATCCGGACTCCGTCGACGAGAACAGCTGTACCGGGATTGCCACCAGCCCGAAGCTGATTGTCCCAGATGCCATCGGTCGTGCGGCCATGCGAAGAACCACTCTAGATGCTGATTGTCGCTTCGACCACGGTTTTGCATCAAACCGCCTGTCCAGCCCACAGCCCGGCAGTGGGACGGGACCTACCATTGCTTGATGTCGCCAAAGAATGACCGCCTCGCCGAGTACCGCCGCAAACGCGATCCGGACGCGACTCCGGAGCCATTCGGTGATGCGGTCTCCGATGGCCCGCGACGATTCGTCGTCCAGAAGCATGCCGCGTCGCGCCTCCACTACGACCTTCGTCTCGAGTCCGACGGAGTTCTGCTTTCGTGGGCCATCCCGAAGGGACCGTCACTCGACCCAACCGTCAAACGGTTCGCCGCTCGCACCGAGGATCATCCACTCGCCTACGCCGATTTCGAAGGTGTGATCCCGGACGGCGAGTACGGCGCTGGCACGATGATCGTTTGGGATCACGGCCCGATGACCTTCATCGACGGGAAGGGTCACGGTCTCGACCATGGCAAGCTCCTGTTCGACCTCCACGGATACAAGCTCCGCGGTCGTTTCACCCTTGTCAGGACCGCAAGGGGCAGCGACGAGTGGCTCCTGATCAAGAAACCCGATCGGTGGGCGACCGATCAGCAAGACTTCGACGAGACCTCGACGCTTTCTGGCCGCTCACTCGACGATGTCGCCACCGGTGTCTCCGGTGGCGATACGGTTCGCGACAGCCTCGCCCGCTGGGGGGCACCGGTCAAAGAACCACACGGCGGCGTGTTCGAACCCATGCTCGCCGAGGTCGCCAACGAGCCCTTCTCGGATCCGAACTGGGTCTTCGAGATCAAGTACGACGGCTACCGCCTCGTTGCACACAAGAGCGAACACCTTGTGCTCTTGCACTACCGATCGGGGCTCGATGCGACCCAGACCTTCCCGGAGATCGCGGCGGCGGTCGGGGCACTTCCGGTTCGCTCCGCCGTCATCGACGGAGAGGTGGTTGTGCTCGACGACGATGGCCTCCCGTCCTTCGCCGCCCTTCAGCGGAGGGGACGGCTGACCAACCGGCACGATGTTGCCGCAGCAGCGAGCCGTCATCGTGCGACCTACTTCGTGTTCGATCTCCCCCGGTTCGAGGACTGGGACCTCACCCCGCTCCCCCTCACGCAACGCAAAGAAGCGCTGAAGTTGATCGTGCCGACGAGCGGGCCCATCCGATTCGCTGATCATGTTGTCGGGCGCGGAGTCGACCTGTATCACCGTGCAACTTCCATGCACCTCGAGGGCGTCATGGCCAAGCGTGCGGACTCGCCATATCGAAACGGGCGGTCCTCGGACTGGCTCAAACTGCGGATCCAACGCAGCGGCCTGTTCGCGGTGATCGGCATGACTCGATCCAACAGCGGTGATATGGGCGCGCTCCATCTGGCAGCGCACCGGGACGGTTCCCTCGCCTATGCCGGACGGGTCGGCAGCGGGTTCTCTCAGCAACAACGCACCGAGATCGTGCGATCCATCGAGGCCGCCGAACCGCTCGCCACCCACATCCCCGATCTGCCCGACGATGCTGCGTCGGCATGGGTCGAACCGGTTCTTGCCGCGGAGGTTCGCTATACCGAGGTGACCGGCAGCGGGGTGCTTCGCCAACCCGTGTTCGTTCGCATGCACTCCGATTCGGCCCTGAGTGACATTGCCGACCTCTCATCCGGACGCTCCGCGAGAATCGACGCGGACCCCGACACGGACCCCAACGGGTCGGTTCCGGTGCCACAGGCAGCCATGACGAACCGCGAGAAGGTGTTCTGGCCCGATTCCGGCCACACAAAAGGTGACCTGCTCGACTACTACGACCGTGTTGCAGACCATCTCCTCCCCTATCTCGCTGATCGACCCCTCGTGACGGTGCGATATCCCGACGGTATCGAAGGGAAGTCGTTCTACCAGAAGAGTGCACCAGACTTCGCGCCTGATTGGATCCGGACCGAATGGATCGGATCGTCCGACGACGAACGCGGCAACAACTACTTCGTCTGCGAGTCGCGAGACGCCCTTCGCTACATCGTGAACCTGGGAGCCATCCCCCTCCACATCTGGGCATCGCGGGTCGCGACCATCGGCCGGCCGGACTGGTGTGTGCTCGATCTTGACCCGAAACGAGCCCCGTTTTCGGCGGTGGTGGCGATCGCAAGGGCGATCAAGGACCTCACCGACTCAATCGCGCTCCCAAGCTGTGTCAAGACGAGCGGGCAATCCGGCCTCCATGTGTTGATCCCCATGGGGGCCGCCTACGGATACGAACAGCAGCGCCTTCTCGGGGAGTTGATCGCACGCATCATCGAGAACGAACACGACACGATCGCAACCACGACCCGCAACCCGGCGGCTCGCGGCGACCGCGTCTACATCGACCATGTGCAGAACGGCCGCGGCAAGCTCATCGCTGCTCCCTACGCAGTCAGACCCGTGCCGGGGGCAACCGTGTCGATGCCGCTGCGTTGGGCCGAGGTCACCCCGACGCTCGATCCGGCACGGTTCACGATCAAGTCTGCGGTGCGGCGCCTCGCACAGATGCGCGACGACCCGCTGCGGCCGGTGCTGACCGAAACTCCCGACCTCGCGACAGCACTCAGCGCCCTCGCAGCGCTTGTGGAGAAGCCCCAATCGGTCCGGCGCGATCGTTGACGCCGATCGTTCCCGGGTGTGGTTGCCGAACAGCGGTGATCCGAGTCAGGCCGGCGTTGTGACCTGGGAGTCCGCGGCGAATTCGTAGTCAGGGAAGTGGCATGCAGCCGGATGACCATGGCCGCGATCGATGAGCTCCGGTTCCTCGTCTGCGCACTTCTGCTGTGCTTTCCAGCATCTGGTGCGGAACCGACAGCCCGAGGGCGGGTTCGTTGGGCTCGGGACATCGCCTTCGAGCATGATGCGCTTGCGGTCCTCTCGTCCGGTCGGGTCGGGAACCGGAACCGCCGACAGCAGCGCCTGGGTGTATGGATGTGCGGTTCGGTCGTAGACATCGAACTCGCCACCGGTCTCGACGATCTTGCCGAGGTACATGACGGCAACCCGGTCGACGATGTGGCGCACGACGGCGAGATCGTGGGCGATGAACAGGTACGAGACCCCGAATTCTTTCTGGATGTCCTTCAACAGATTGACAACCTGGGCCTGCACCGAGACATCGAGCGCCGATACGGGTTCGTCGCAGATGATCGTCTTGGGATTCATGGCAAGGGCTCGTGCGACGCCGATTCGTTGCCGTTGCCCGCCCGAGAACTGATGGGGATACCGGGACACATTGTTCGGATTCAGCCCGACGATCTCGAGCAGTTCCTTCGTGCGGTCCTTCCGCTGGTTCTTCGGAAGCCCACCGTGGATGCTCCACGGTTCGGCGATGATGTCACCAACGGTCATCCGGGGATTCAGCGACGCGTACGGGTCCTGGAAGATCACCGTGATCTCGCTGCGAAGGTCGCGCAGCTCGGATCTCGACATCTTGAAGATGTCTTTCCCGTCGAAGTAGGCCTCGCCCGAGGTCGGTTCTTCGAGCCTGAGAATCGTCCTCGCGGTGGTGGTCTTCCCGCAGCCGGATTCCCCGACGAGACCGAGGGACTCCCCCGGATAGAGATCGAACGAGACATCGTCGACGGCCTGCACGACGCCGACGGTCTTCTTGAAGACGATGCCTTTGGTCACATTGAAATACTTCCTGAGGTTGCGAACCCTGAGGATCGGTTCGTCGGATCGGTGCTCAGGTGCCACGCTGGATGTCCTCCCAGTAGAAACACGCAGATTCGTGATCCTCGGCGACGACATCGAGCGGCGGGACCGACTCGGCACAGTTCGGCTGTGCGTACTTGCATCGCGGATGGAACACACACCCCGACGGGATGTTGAGCAGATCCGGTGGCGAACCCGGGATCGGTGTGAGTCGTTCGACATGAACATCAGGTCGCGCGATCGAGTCCATGAGCCCGAGCGTGTACGGATGCGCGGGACGGTGGAAGATCTCGTCGATGGAGCCGCGTTCCATGCGCCGACCGGCATACATCACGGTCACCCGATCGGCGACCTCTGCCACAACGGCGAGGTCGTGGGTGATCAGGATCAACCCCATGCCGGTGTCCTGCTGCAGCTCGTTGAGGAGCTCCATGATCTGGCTCTGCACGGTCACATCGAGGGCGGTGGTCGGCTCGTCGGCGATGATGACATCGGGATCGAGGGACAACGCCATGGCGATCATGACGCGCTGGCGCATCCCGCCGGAGAACTCGTGCGGGTACGAGTTGACGCGCTCAGCCGCGGAGGGAATCTTGACGCGGTCCATCATCTCGATCGCCCGCTGCTTCGCGTCCTTGCGTGACAGCCCCTCGTGGATGCGGAACATCTCACCGATCTGCCAACCGACGGTGAAGACCGGGTTGAGCGCTGTCAAAGCGTCCTGGAACACCATTGCAATGCGTGTTCCCCGCACCTCCGGTACGACATGGGCGAGGGCCTTGGTCTTGCGATGGGCGGCGAAGAGGTCGACGCCTCGGAACTTGACACTGCCCTTGGTGACATAGCCGGGTGGTGTGTCGAGGATCCCCATCACGGCCTGGGCACTCACGCTTTTCCCCGAGCCCGACTCGCCGAGGATCGCAAGGGTCTCCTGCTGGTGCAAGGTGTATGACAAGCCGTTCACAGCCTTGACGATGCCGTCTTCGATCCGGAACTCGACATGCAGGTCCTCGACCTCCAACAGGGGTGCGTCGGGATCGAGGGGTCGTCCTGCGAGAGTCTCCTGGCGGATCTTCGGCTTCTTGGGTGCGGTCGTCGTCATCAGCGGAGTTTCGGGTCGAGGGCATCACGAAGAGCGTCACCCATCAGGATGAACGAAAACACGGTCACCGACAGGAAGATGCCGGGGAAGACGAGCAGGTACGGAGCGGTGATGATGCGCTGCTGTGCGGTGCTGATCATCAGACCCCACGAGATCGCTGGCAACTGCAACCCGACGCCGAGGAAGGACAGTGCTGCTTCCGCGGCGATGATGACGCCGATGTTGATCGCAGCCACGATGATCACCGGTGCGATCGCGTTGGGGAGCACATGCCGGACGATGATGCGGGTGTTCCCTGCGCCCATTGCGCGCGCGGCATCCACATAGTCGTTGGCTTTGACGGCGAGCACCGACGATCGTACGAGGCGGAGCATCGTCGCCCACCCGAGCACAATCAGGACGAGGCTCACTTGCGGAATCCCGCGGCTCTGCGTGAGCGAAAGGATCACGATGCCGCCCAGGATGGTCGGGATCACGAACCAGATGTCGGTGATGCGACCGATGATGGAGTCGACAGCTCCGCCGTAGTAGCCAGCGATCGAACCACCGATGATCGCGATGATTGTCGAGAAGAACACAACGACGATACCGATGGTGATCGACACCCGGGTTCCGTAGATGGTCCTCGAGTAGTAGTCGCATCCCTGGAGGTCCGTGCCGAACCAATGCTCGGAGCTCGGCCGCAGGAGCGAGTCGATGAGCTTGCAGTCCCTCGGGTCATGTGTCGCGAAGACGCTGGGAAAGAGCGAGATGATGACGAGAAGGATGATCATCACGGCGGAGATCACGAAGATGGGGCGCCGCCTGAGCTGCCGCCACGCGTCACCCCACAGGCTCGCGTCGCGTGGTATGTCGGCAAGGCCGACATCGAGTCCCGGCGTTTGGCGGATGGGCTGATCGCGATCGGTTTCGGCCTTCTCTGCTTGTGCCCTGACCGGATCTCGGCTCGCCCGGGCCTTCGCCTCATCGGCATACAGGTGTGGGGCTCCGTCGGCCTCCGGTGTGCTGGTCGCGTCGTCCCTGATGTCACTCATACCTGATCCTCGGGTCGAGGACGCCGTAGAGCACATCGACGAGCAGGTTCGCCACGAGGTACACGATCACGAGGAAGGTCGCGATGCCGATCACCACCGTCCCCTCTTGGGAACGGGTCGCATCGAAGACCGCGCGCCCGAGACCCGGGAGATTGAAGATGGTTTCGGTGATGATGGCGCCACCCATGAGCGCGCCGAGGTCGACTGCAAGATAAGTGGCGACGGGGATGAGTGAGTTCCGAAGGGTATGAATGCCGATGACCCGTTTCGGGCTGAGGCCCTTGGCCTTTGCGGTGCGCACATAGTCTGCGCGCGTGTTCTCGACGAGGCTGGTTCGGGCCAAGCGGGCGATGTACGCAAGCGAGAGCGACGCGAGCACCATTGCGGGAAGAAGCAGGCTCTGGATGCCATGCCGGTATCCGGAGATGGGGAACCACCCCAGTTTCAACCCGAACACGATCTGCGCGATGAAGCCAAGGACGAAGACCGGGATGGCAATCACGATGAGCGTTGAGACCAGCACGAGCGAATCGAAGAATCTCCCTTTGCGGACACCTGCCACAACACCGGCAACGAGGCCGATCACCAACTCGAATGCGAAGGCGAGGAGGGCGAGTCGCACGGTGACCGGCAGCGCGGTCTTCATGATGTCAGAGACGGGTCGACCTCGGAAGTCGGTGCCGAAGTCACCCCTCATCACATTGGTGATATAGATGGCGTACTGCTGATAGAAGGGCTTGTCGAGGTTGTAGCGCTCCTGGAGCGCCTCGATGACCGCCGGCTCGAGGGGCTTGTCGCCGGATAGCGCACGAATCGGATCGCCGGGCATGAGGAATACCAACGCGAAGAGGAGGAAGGTTGCGCCGAAGAACACGGGGATGAACTGGAGCACTCTGCGTATGAGGTATCGACCCAAACCGTGCCCTTCCTGTGCCGGCGCGTGCGCACGGGGACTCTAGCGGGTTCAGATACCGGATGACAGATTCCAGGTATCAGAGGACAGATGCCAGATGCCAGATGCCAGATGACTGACAACTGATGACCGATGACTGACAACTGACAACTGACAACTGATGACCGAGACGCAATGAGAGAGGCGGCCCGGGGGCCGCCTCTCTCACATGACTGGATGTCGTCCAGATCAGCCTTCTGCGTTCAGCTCGTCGTAGCCGACAAACCTCTTGTAGAAGCCGTTGTTCTGGAAGCCGTACTTGGCCTGTGCGCCGAAGCTCCACGCATCCACATACGACTGCGCCGTTACCGGCTCCCCGTTGTGGAAGGTCCAGCCCTCGCGCAACACCACGGTCCAGGTCTTACCACCATCGTCGGAGGTGATCGACTCGGCCTGCGCCATGTATGGCTCGCCGGTCGCTCCGTCGAACTGGACAAGACCCGTGAACACATTGCCCATGAGCACCGCGGTGCCCTCAGACTCGTTTGCGTCCATCGGGAACAGCGACTGCGGGTTCGTCAGGTCCTGCGACACGACGCCGTCGTCGGCGGTGATCAGATCGTAGGCGACATTCCCATACGCGTCCATGTAGACATTGTCCGTGCCCTCGTTCCAGACGAACTGGTTGACACCAAAGCGAATCGGCATCGTCTGGGCATCGTCACAGAGGATGTCCTCTGCTGCCTCGTAGAACGGAATCGCATCCTCGAGCTGTCCGGAGGCGGCAATCGCTTCCTTCCCGAGCTTGAGCTGCTCGTCGAAGGCCGGGTTGTTGTACTCCGAGGCGTTTGAACCACCGTCGGCAGCCGTCATGTACGAGGCGTACAGCGGCTCGAGGAAGTTCAGTGGCGACGGGTAGTCCTGTCCCCAACCAAGACGGAACGGACCCGTGAACTCGCCGTTGTCGGCGTGGTCAAGGTAGTCCGCCCATTCAGCGGTCTGGAAGTTCACGGAACCGGCATCGATGCCGAGGTTCTGTGCCCACATGTTGACGACTGCCTCGACCCACTGGTCGTGACCGCCACCTGCGTTGAACCAGACATCGAATCCGTCGAGCGGACCGGCTGCGTCCCAGAGCGCCTTGGCGGCATCGGGATCGTACTCCCAGCTCGGGCAGACCGTATCACGACCACCGAGGTTCGACGGAACCACCGAGTGCGCCGCATCGCCGGATCCGTTGAAGATCTTCTCGATGATGAGCTCACGGTCGATCGCCATTGACAGCGCCTGACGGTGCTCCTTGGTGAACTGCGGCAGGTATGCCGGGAACGCCATATACAGGATGCTCGTGCTTGGCGAGGTCTTGAAACGATCCGGGAAGTCGGTGGGTGCCGACGCCAGGAAGTCCGTATCGATACCCGTCAGGACATCGAGGTTTCCCGCCTGGGCCTCGAGATAGTTGGTCTTGAGGTCGGCGGAGATCACGAAATTGATCCCGTCGATCGTTGGCTTCCGCTCACCCTTGTAGTCGGGATATGCGACGAGGTTGATCGCCGTGTCCTGCTCCCACTGGCCGTCCATCATGAATGGACCGTTTCCGATCGGAGCGTTGTTGAACCCAAGCGTGTTCTCGTACGCCACCGATGGCAGCGGGAAGAACGCCGTGTATGCAAGCTGAACCGGGAACTCCGGATCGGCATTCACGAGCTCAACCGTGAAGGTTCTGTCGTCCACGACCTTCAGACCTGACAGGGTCTTGCCTGTGTCGGTCGGCGGCTCCACTGGCGGAGTCGTGGTCGTGGTGGTGTCCGCTGGCGGAGCCGTCGTTGTCGTTGTCGTCGTCGTGTCGTCAGCGGTGTCATCGCTGGAACACGCGGCTGCCACGAGGGCAAGCGCAACGACAAGGACGAAGAACGCAATGGAACGCCTCTTCCTTAGTCGTGTCAAAGTTGTCTCCTTGTCTTTTGGGATCCCCGGTGGTCACCCGAACGGATACACACCGACGGCGCACCGAGGTGCGCCGTAACGACCGTCAGGCTCGACCGATGGCTCGCCGAACCGATGCATCAAAGCCGTCCGCGCCCATCCATCGAAAGACGACGGTGTGGGCGGTGGTTGCCTCGGTGCTCGGCGTTCGGAGAATATCGGTGTGCCTCACAGGCATTTGAATCCCACTTCTCACTTGGGACACGCGCGGATCGCGCGCGCCCACCGAGCCATAAGTATGCCGCTGTGCACGCCCTACCGCAAATGTCTTTTTCCAGAAGATGGCTGGCATACCCGCGTTCTGCGGGCTGCCGACCCCCACACACGGGGGCCGCGTACCCTGGGTACTCGGATTGGTGAGTCCTTCAGGGCACGGTCGATTCGCAACCCGAATGGTGCTCACCGCCAAGACATATACTTCCGAGCAGAGGCGTCACTCGGAACCGCCGAACGAACCCCGGACCGGACCGAGTTCTCACGCAAAGGCGGCTCCGTGCCTCGCGTCCGCTCTCATCGGCGCAAGGTCTGTCCCGAGGCGTTTTGAGTCACTGGCGACAGTGAGCACGGCGATGGTGCTTCACCGGCAGGGTCCGTTCCGACCCACTCGGGACGCCTTCCGCATTCGGATCTCGCGCCTGCAGATGAAGGATCGATCCATGAACGACAGAGGCCAAGAAGCACGAGACGAAAACGTACGCATCTTCAACCGTGTCATAGAGGAAGGATTCAACTCCGGGAACCTTGCGCAACTCGACGCGCTATTCCACCCAAGTTTTGTTGAGCATCAGGCGGGGTTCCCTACCCCAGACCTCGAGGGCTTGAAGAGAGGCATCACAAGCCTACGCCGAGCGATTCCGGACATCCGACTGCGAATAGTCGACACCATTGCCGAAAGGGACAAGATCTGCTTCCTTCTCTCAGGAACGGGCACGCATCTTGGGAGCTTTGGGCCGCTCCCAGGAACGGGGACGGCCTTGACTCTGAACGTCATCGACATTTGTCGCTTCGAAGATGGAGTGATAATCGAACACTGGGGGATCCCCGATCGGATGGGAATAATGGAGCAAATCGGCATGCCGCAGCCACCTCGATGGCTCATGAATCTCATGATGCGAAGGCGACGCCGCTCTGCCGCCTAGCAGTGCGAGCCATGTGAGCGGTTCGGAGCGACCCGGCATCTCGAAACGACAAGAGGAGCACCATGGAACCCGAATCGACCATGCCCAAAGCGAACGGAGTCACGACGGAGCTGCTGGCAACGGTTGACCTTGGCCCCGAGATTGAAGGGATGGCAGGATGTCAGCTGCGGATGCGCCTGTTCACCTTCGAGCCCGGAGCCGTCTTCGGCCCGACTCACGACCACATCGGTAGACCCGGGATGGTCTATGTGCTACAGGGTACCATCACCGACCATCGCGATGGAGTTGCCACGGACTACGGGCCGGGCGTGGGCTGGCCCGAGGACAGAAACACCAATCACTGGCTCGAGAACCGAGGCACAAGCACAGCAGTGGAGATATCCGTCGACCTCATCATGCAGGCGTGACGGGTTGTTACCGATCGAACGGCGCCGGAATCTCGGCCGCCAATCTTGAGATCGTTTCCGGATCGTCGACGCCCGACAGGTCGCTGGGATCTGGATGGGTCCCGAGTTGCTCAGCCCAGGCCCAGCGAGCGACGCAGTCGTGGCCACCGACATGGATTCGAATGTCTATTTCGCGTGGATAGCCGAGAACAAGATCGTTGTTCGAAGATGGGATGGCACCAAGTGGCAACCGCCCGAGGTAATCGGCGAAGGGTTTGCACCCACCGTGGCATCCGGCGACCCGGCGAGAATCGCGTGGACTCGCTCGCCGGGTTCGGACTACGAGGTCGTTGTCGCCAGTCTCCCATGATCGGTGCGACCATCCTGATTGCGGCATCGAGCTTCCGCGGGCCCTGGACCCCCATGTTCGGGGGTCGCGTACCCTGGGTACCCGTGTCCCGAACGAGATGGGTGACCTCCACCATGGAGCGTTCAAGCAAGGCCGAGGGCCACCATCAGGGCTCGATCCAACTCACTCAGTTTGTGACGGTCGAGCATCCCCCGCCGCCGCGACAGAACCCGTCTTGGCAAAGTGAACACATTGTCGCAGTTCGCTGCGCACGGCCTGCCAAGACCTTCGTCCGCGCCCAACTCGACTTCGGCCACATGACCATGGAAGGTACTCGTCACCAACACGCACACAACGGACGACAAGACCGGGATCGCCGAGTCACGTGTCACCACCACAACGGGATGCTGGCCCACTCCCGGGATGTCGGCGTCCCAAACCTCGCCTCGAGCGATCAGCGCTCGGCGTCGGCCAGGCATGCTGCCAACGAGAAAGCGGCAAGCTTTTCGACGAGGTCATGGTGGGCGGAGTCAGATTCTGCGTATCGTCGTCGGTAGGACTCGACAATGGCTTCTTCCCCATGTCGGGCGAGCCATTCTGCGACGGCCCGGGCTACCACTGCACCCCGGCTCGAAGCAACACCGGCTTCTACTGCGCGGTCCAGTGCCTCGACAACGGATTCATCCAATCGGGCAGTGACGGGGACGCTCACACGCCCACCATACCAGACCGTATACGAAATGTACACATCTCAATCCCGACGGGACGATTCGCGTGCGAAAACATAAGCGGCGTTCTGTGGGCTGGGAACCGACATATGTGTGGGCCGCGAACCCAGGGTACGCGGTGCGAACGGTGTCGGAGAGAAGACTCGAACTTCCACGGGATATGCTCCCACTAGGCCCTCAACCTAGCGCGTCTACCAATTCCGCCACTCCGACGAACGGCGCGGGAGTATACGAGCAGTTCACGGGTTTCGGTCCTCAGTACCGGCTCCGCCGTCCCGGTGAACCGTTCACGGTTACTCGGCGCGATGCCAGAACTCGATGTTCCAGGTGAACCCTGCCCGGGTCGGGTTGTGTCTGACGCCGACGATCTCGTCCTCCCACACGGCGAGGCTGACCGGCTGCTGGTACAGGGGGATGATCACGAGGTTGTCGGCGAGGATGTTCTCGGCCTCTGCGATGTATTCGAGGATCTCACTCGAGTCGACCGTCGCGTTCATCAGGTCCCGGAGCTCAGCGAACCGTGCCGTGGTTTCGTCGATGATCGATGAGTCCTCGGTACCCCAGCGGTAGAAGTTCGAGCCGAACGGTGGTGGGGAGTCAGGGTCGAAGACATCGTGGATTCCGACGAGCCCCGAAAGCCCCGGTGAACCCTGCCAGGTCCATTCCCCCATGTCCCAGCCGCCGGTCGCGAGGGTGTCGCCGTAATAGAGGAGGCTGTTTTCCAGCTCATTGTCGTACGGGATCCCAACGGCAGCGAACATCTCGGAGAACATCACCGACATCCGGTCGCGTTCATCGTTGAGGGTGTTCGTCGAAAAGATCACCTTGCACTCGCGTCCCGTGGCGGCGACGGCGGCGGCATAGTTGGCCGCGGCGGCGTCGTGGTCCACGGAATACTGCGCCCACGCTTCCTGAGACGCCTCCGGTGCGTAGGCGTCGATGTACGACTGGAGCGGCGGGACTTCACCCCCGAGGATGTCGGTCGTCAGGAGGTCCCGGTCGACGGTCTGGGCGACGGCGAGGCGCATCTCGTAGACCTCGTTGCAGCTGTTTTCGTTGCGGTTGAAGCGACCGGGTCCGAACTGGAAGTTGAGGTGTTCCCACACCGGTCCCGCGACGACTTGAATGTCGGCACCTTGCGGTTCGAGGCCCTGGAGGGTCTGGATGTTGGCGATCGTGGGATCGGGGCTGAAGACATCGTGTTCGCGTTGGGCAAACGACTCGATCATCGCAGGGGTGTCGTCTTCGAAGACGAAGGTCACCGCGTCGAGATAGGGAAGCTGCTGGGAGGTCTCGGGATCGGTCTTCCAGTAGTTCTCGTTGCGCACGAGCCTGATGGAGGATCCCTTCGTCCACGACTCCAACACGAACGGACCAGCGGATGCCCAACGCTTGTCGTTCCAATCAGTCAAGAAGTCGGTCCCCTCGACGATGTGTTTCGGGATGATCTGTCCGAACATCAGCTCGTGCTGGAGGGTCGGTCTTGCCATCGTGAACTCGAAAGTCTTATCACCCGCGGTGATCGAAATGATGTCTTGGTAGTTGGCCTTGCTGATCGGATAGTCAGGATTGAGAATCGTGTCGAGGGTGAACTTGAAGTCGTACCCCGACACGGGTGTTCCGTCATCCCATTGGGCTTCGTCTCGGATCGTGTACCTGACGGTCATCGTGCCGTCGGCGTTGAGGACCACGCCGCCGTTGTCGACGGTCGGGACCTCGGTGATCAGCTCAGGCACATAGCTCAGCGTGTCAGCGTCGACATCGTAGATGCCTGCGGCATAGGCTTGGGAGAGCAGCGCTCCCACGACCTTGTCGCCGCCGGGGAGAAACGGGTTCAGCGTGGGTGGCTCGTCGTCGACCGCAATCACGACTTCACCACCCGTGGGATGGGTCGGGAGCGGTTCGGTGGTCGTGGTCGGCGCAACGGTAGTGGTTGGGGCCATCGTCGTGGTTGTGGGCACCGTGGTGGTCGTCGTTGGCGCCGGCGTCGATGTGCATGCAGCGGCGGCGATGGCGAGCACCACAAGCGCCGTGACTCCCGCTACGAATCGTTGTCGGCGCATGGTTCCCGTCCTTGGAAGGATCCTCTGTTGGACGAATTCAGTTGGTTGCGAGGATCCAGGTCAACACGAATGTCGTGATGGTGAACAGCACGGCAAGGATCACCGTGAGGCGGTCGAGGTTCTTCTCCATGACCGTCGAGCCACCGACATTCCCCGAACTCATGCCACCACCGAACATGTCCCCCATGCCCCCACCCTTGCCGGCATGCAACAGGATCAGAAAGATCAACGCCAGCGACACAAGCAGGTGCAGGACCGAGACGATTCCGTCGAGCACTGTTCGATTCCCTTCTCACGAACAAACCCGCCCGAGATGGCGGGTGCTCGGAAGTATGGTGACGAACCGGGACTACCGCAACTATCGGGAACCGCTCGCGGTGACGCCGAGGATCGGGGTCCGTAGATCACATACGGGATCAGAACGACCATCACGAGACCCGGTGTCGGCGACCGAGCCTGAACTAGCCAGCTTCCCTGGCGACGGCAGTGGCTGCGGCCTCTGCCGCTTCCGCATCTCCTAGATACCGGGACGACATGACCCGCATGGAGGTGTCGAGTTCGTACACGAGGGGGATCCCCGTTGGGATGTTCAGGTTTGGAATGGCGTCGTCGCTGATGCCGTCGAGATGCTTGACCAGCGCTCGAAGGCTGTTGCCGTGCGCCGCAACAAGGACCGACTTGCCGTCGACGAGTTCCGGCACGATCCGGTCATACCAGTAGGGAAGCATCCGGTCGACGACATCGGCAAGACATTCGGTGTCGGGAAGAAGTTCCGGCGGCAGATGGCGATAGCGTCGATCGTGGCGTGGGTGACGATCGTCATCGCGGTCGAGAGCAGGCGGCGGCGTGTTGTACGACCGCCGCCAGATATGCACCTGTTCGGCACCGTGGCGTTCGGCGGTCTCCTTCTTGTTCAAACCCTGCAGGGCCCCGTAGTGGCGCTCGTTGAGCCGCCAATGCCGGGCAACGGGAAGCCAACCAATGCCCATCTCGGCAAGCGCGAGGTTCGCCGTGTCGATGGCTCTTGTCAGCACCGATGTGTGCACAACATCGAGCGACAGGGATTCATCTGCCATGAGGCGGCCCGAAGCGACCGCCTCCTCCTCCCCCACCGCCGACAGGGGAACATCGGTCCAGCCGGTGAAGATATTGTCACGGTTCCATGTGCTCTCACCGTGGCGAAGAAGGACAAGCGTGCAAGGTGCTGTCATGATGAAGCGAGCGTAACGACTTCACGACTCGTCAAGACGCACCAGCTCGAACTTCCGTGTCGTCCATGTGGCGCCTCGAAGCGCGGACCAGCTGCCGTCACCGGGCTCGATGAACTCCGATTCCCGCCCGGCGATGAGGCCCCTGTGCCTCCCGCCCGCCGCGTGGATCGCGACCGCGAGGACGGATCGGCTGTGCTCGTTCCGGTTGATGTTCCACGCTTCGAAGTCGACCTCCAGCGTCACTCGGCCGGTATCGAGATCGGCGCCCGATTCGATCCGCCGCACATCGTTGCTCTGCCTCAGCCGTTCGGTCACCGCATCGAGGTGGTTTGCGAGATCATCGGATCCTTGCCATCCAACCCTGCGGATGACATCGAATTCGGCGACGAGCGTGTAGTCGGCCATCGTCACACCCAGTATCGAACCACCGAAGCGAAGGTGTCCGGATCAAGCGACGCCCCACCAACGAGTCCCCCATCCACATCACGCTTCGCCATGAGGCCTGCGATGTTGCCGGGATTCACGGATCCCCCGTACAGGACCCGTACCGATTCGCCAGCGCCAGCGGCAACCCGCTCGACCGTATTGCGGACAAGTGAGCACATTGCTCCCGCGTCGTCGGCGCTCGCGGTTCGCCCCGTCCCGATGGCCCAGATCGGCTCATAGGCGATCACCATGCCAGCGATCGCGTCTCGGGCGACCCCCTCAAGCCCCGCGACGACCTGGGATTCCACCTTGGTTTCGGCGAGTCCCGCGTCGCGCTCGTCTTCGGTCTCCCCCACGCACATGATCGGCGTCATCTCAGCTGCAAGGACCGCGCCCACCTTCCGATTGACGATCTCGTCGGTCTCACCGAACAGCTGCCTTCGTTCCGAATGCCCGACGATCACATACGACACGCCGAGCTTGGCGAGCATGCCGGGGGCGACCTCCCCGGTGAACGCACCTTCGGTGTGCCAATCCACATTCTGGGCTCCGAGGCGAATCGAGAGATGATCGGTTTCGATGACGGTCTGAGCGGAACGCAACGCCGTGAACGGTGGGCACACAACGACCTCGACGCGGTCGAAGTCGGGAACATCGAGGCGGTAGCTGAGCTTCTGGACCATCTGGATGGCTTCGAGATGGGTCGCGTTCATCTTCCAATTCCCGGCGATCAGGTTCTTGCGACTCACGCTGGCTCCTCTCGTTGTGGCCCCGTTTCCAACACGGCGACGCCGGGAAGGGTCTCCCCCTCCAACATCGCGAGGCCTGCCCCACCGCCACTCGACACATGCGACACGGCATCCTCGAGTCCGAGCATACGGATCGCAGCAACCGAGTCTCCGCCCCCGACAACCGTATAGCCGCTGCTCCGTGCGACGGCCCGTCCGATCCCTTCGGTTCCCGAGCGAAACGGTTCCCACTCGAATACCCCCATCGGGCCGTTCCAGAACACCGATTCCGCCTCCCTGATGGCGCCGGCGAACCGCTCCGTCGATCGTGGGCCGATGTCGAGGCCCATCCACGAGCCGGGAATCTGCCTGACATCGACGATCGCGTGCTCGGCATCGGCGGCGAACCGGTCTGCGACCACGATGTCGACCGGAAGCACGATGCGGTCACCGTGGTCGGATTCGAGCAGTCGCTCGACCGACGAGATCATCTCGTGCTCGACGAGGGACGATCCGATCTCGAAACCTGCTGCGGCGAGCAGCGTGAAGCACATGCCCCCACCGATGAGCATGAGATCGGCGTCAGGGAGCAGGTTCTCGATCACCTTCAGTTTGTCCGAGACCTTTGCACCCCCCATGACAACGACATACGGCTGCTCTCGTTCGTGAAGCAGCCGATCGAAGGCGACGATCTCGGCCTCCATGAGCCGTCCCGCCACGGCCGGGATGTAGGCCGCGACCCCCACATTGGAAGCGTGCGACCGGTGTGCGGTTCCGAACGCATCGCTGACGAGAACATCGGCAAGACCGGCAAGGGCAAGCGCCAGTGCAGGATCGTTTCGCTCCTCCCCCGGCTCGAACCGCGTGTTTTCGAGCATCACGACGACGCCGTCCGCCGCGTCGGCAAGGACTCGATCGACCGCATCCCCGACGACGCCGGGTGCCTGGACAATCGGGAAGCCTCCGAGTTCGGAGAGTCGCTTCGATACCGGACCCATCGAAAGCGTGGGGTCGTGGCCGATCGGTCGACCGAGGTGGCTCGCGACGACGACACGCGCGGCCCGCTCGCGGACCTCATCGATCGTTCGCAGGCTGGCGATGATCCGAAAATCGTCCGCAACCTCGGATCCCCGCAGTGGGACATTGAGGTCGGCTCGGACGAGCGCCGTTCGTCCGGTCAGATCGATGTCGTCGAGGGTCCTGAGTCCGTCAGGCAAGTTTGCGGCAGAGGTCCACGAGCCGGCTCGAATATCCCCATTCGTTGTCATACCAGCCGAACACCTTGACCGTGTTGCCCGACACCATCGTCGACGCCGCGTCGAAGATGACCGAGTGAGGATCACCAATGATGTCCGACGACACGATCGGGTCCTCGGTGTATCGGACGATCCCGCGAAGCGATCCGTCGGCAGCCTTTCTGAACGCGGCATTCACCGACTCCATCGTCACCTCCTCGTCGACCATCGCGACAAAGTCTGTGATGGACCCGTCGACGACCGGGACACGCAGCGCTGTGCCCGAAAGGCGGCCCTCCAACTCGGGAAGCACCTTGCCGACCGCAGACGCAGCACCGGTGGAGGTGGGGATGATGTTCGCCGCCGCCGCTCTCGCCCGACGCGGGTCCTTGTGGAGGACATCCGACAGGCTCTGATCGTTGGTGTACGCGTGCACCGTGGTGAACATGCCCTGCTCGATCACGAAGGCCTCATGGATGATCTTCGCCATCGGAGCGAGACAATTCGTCGTGCACGACGCGTTCGAGATCACCCTATGGTTCTCGAGGTCGAGTGCTTCGTCATTGACGCCGAGAACGATCGAGACATCAGGATCAGACATGGGCGCCGACACCACCACATACCTGGCTCCCGCGGTCAGGTGCTTCGATGCAGCCTCATGGGTGCGAAACACACCGGTCGACTCGATCACCACATCGACGCCGAGTTCGCCCCACGGAAGCTTCTCCGGATCACGCTCCGCGAACACCTTGAAGCGGTCCCTGTCGACGACGATGTCCCCGTCGACCACCTGCACATCCCCTGGATAGGTGCCATGGACCGTGTCGTACTTGAGCAGGTGGGCATTCGCTTCGACATCGCCGAGGTCGTTGATCGCAACGATATCGATACCTTTCAGTCGTCCCGTGATGTCCTTCCACGCCGCCATGATCGAGTCCCCATCTGACACATCAATGGTCGACAGGGCCCTCCTGAGATCCGTTGCCACCTTGCCACCCTTGGCGGCCCGGAAGAAGTTCCTTCCGATCCTGCCGAATCCGTTGATCGCTACCTTCATGCTTGGCTCCTGCGCCTTATCGGGAGAGTGCGTTGAGAACAGCCCCGAGCTTCATCGGATCATGGCTCGGCCATGTCTCGGATTCGTCGACGAGGTCCGCTGTGACGAGATCAGCACCATAGGTGGCGAGGATCTCTGCGTCGAAGACAACCGGTTGGAGCGGGGGGTCAATGTCCATCGCGTGTTCGTTCGCGACGATAGTACCGGGCGGGCGCACACCCGTCAGCCTGAGGAGAGCATCGAGATGGTCGATGCCGTCCATCGAAAGGGTCTCCCCATCCTGGGTGATGAGATTCCCGACATAGACGAGCTGTGCGCCCGATTCGTTGATTGCCTCCGTGATCCCAGGAACCCGCATGGCAGCGATGGTGGATGTCATCAGGCTTCCCGGCCCCAAGATGATCTGATCTGCGCTCTCGATGGCGGTGATGGCCCTTGGTGTCGCAGCGGCACTCGCAGGGCGCACCTCGATCGCGTGGATGGTGCCACGGTGGCGCTGGATCGCAACCTGCCCTTCGACACGACCCCCCTCGGTGTCGGCGACGAGGGTCAGGCGGTCCTTGCAGGCGGGTATCACACTTCCGGATGCCTGGAGTAGGGATTCGGCCCGACTCAGCGCAGCTTCGAAATCGTGCTCGATCTCGGCGAGAGCGGCAAGAATGAGGTTGCCGAGCGAATGTCCGGCCACATCTGCCTCATCAAACCGGTAGTCAAAGATCTGCTTCCAGACCGAACCGTCCGGCGTCAACGCAAGGAGGCACTTGCGGATGTCGCCGGGGGGCGGTATGTCGAGCTGGGACACGAGGCGGCCGCTCGATCCACCGTCATCGGATACCGAGACGATGGCATCGACACGGCCCGCGTAGCTCAGAGCGGCCCTGAGTGCCTTCGACAGTCCGTGCCCGCCACCGACGGCAACCACTGCGGGGCCTTCGGGGTCGAGCAACAGTTGCTTCAGCAAGGTCTGCGGCGCCGCGTCCCCGACGGTCATGCGGTCGAGAGGTCCCGATGGTGGACCGAGGTCGTGACACCGGTCGACGCGAGATGGCGTCCGATGGCTTCCGCGAGAGCCACGCTTCGGTGCTGCCCCCCTGTGCAGCCGACGCCGATGGTCAGGTACGACTTGCCTTCCGTCACATAGTGGGGAATGAGAAAGTCCAACAGGTCGGTCGCCTTGGCAAGGAAGGTCCCTGCCTCCGGATGGTCGAACACATAGCGTTCGACCTCCTCGTCGAGGCCTGTGAGTCCGCGAAGTTCCGGAACCCAGTGCGGATTCGGAAGGAACCGCACATCGAACATGACATCGACGACGCGCAGAGGCCCCTTCTTGAATCCGAAGCTGGTCACATCGACCCGCATCGTATGGCTCGTGTCGGCGTCGGCGAAGGCCTCCCTGAGCCGGTCACGCAGATCGTGGACGGAGAGGTCGGAGGTGTCGACGATCACATCGGAGGCTGCTCGCACATCCTCGAACGAGTGGCGTTCCGCCGCAATCGACTCTGCCAGTGAGCCACTGTCGACGGGATGTGGCCGCCTGCTTTCCTCGAAACGCTGCACCAGCGTTCGGTCATCAGCGTCGAGGAACAGCACGGTGGTTGGCAAACCCGACCGATGGAGGTCGATCAGCGCGGCGTCGAGCCCCTCCGCGGTCATGCCAGCCCTCGTGTCGGCAACGACGGCGATCTTGCGCCGTTTCCCCTCACCCGAGCCGATGGTCGACACCAGGGTCGGGATGAGCTGGATCGGGAGGTTGTCGACGACGAAATAGCCGATGTCCTCGAGGACATTGGCGGAATGGCTCCGTCCGGCACCCGAAAGCCCGGTGATGATGACGACACCAGGTCCGGTTTCGCTCATGTCGGTGTTCCTCCGTGGAGTACGATGTGCAGATCTGCGGCAACGCTATCGGGTACCACCTCTGCAAGGTCGGATTCGGTCGCGGCCCGCATCTGCTTGACCGACCCGAAGCGCTTCACGAGTGCCTTCTTGCGTCCGGGCCCGATGCCGGGGACATCGTCGAGCATCGAGTCGAGCATCGAACGACTCCGAAGTTGGCGGTGATACGAGATGGCGAAGCGGTGTGCTTCGTCGCGGACGCGTTGAAGGAGATAGAGCGACTCCTCCCCTCGCTCGATGATGATGGGGTCCCTCCGCCGGGGAACGAACACCTCCTCGAGCTTCTTCGCAAGCCCGATGACGGGGATGTCAAGGTCGAGGTCGTCGAGCACGGCGACGGCTCGACCGAGCTGCCCCTTGCCCCCATCAATGACAACGAGGCTCGGCGGATACGCGAAGCGGCCGCGTTCGTCGACCGGGAGGCTCCGTTCCGCGAGGTACGCGCCAAAGCGGCGCCGAAGGACCTCTTCCATCGCGGCGAAGTCGTCCTGACCGTCGAGGGTCCGGATCTTGAACCTGCGGTACTGGTTCTTCTTCGGGAGGCCGTCCTCGAAAACAACCATCGACCCGACCGTGAAACGGCCCTGGATCGTGGAGATGTCGTAGCACTCGATCCGGAGGGGCGACATGGGGAGCTGCAGCGATTCTTGGAGGCTGCGAAGGGCCCGAGCGCGGGCGTTGTGGTCGCTATGGCGCTTGAGCCGGTGTCGGTTGAATTCCTCAGATGCATTCGCCTTCGCCGTTTCCATGATGCGGCGCTTGTTCCCGCGTTGCGGCACACGCAACGAGACCGCCGACCCCCGCCGGTGGGCAAGCCATGCCGTCCACAGGGTGGCATCGTCTGGCTCGACCGACACGAGGACCTCCCGAGGTGGGATGTCGTCGCCATACAGCTGACCGAGCATACGACCGACGAACTCCCCGGTACTGAGATCCTCAACCCGGTCGACCACCATGGTCTTGCGTCCCGTCACCCTTCCACGACGAACATACAAGACGACGAGCACGAACTCGAGATCATCCTCGTCGATCGCGATCACATCGAGATCGTCCCGAGTCTCGGTGACGAGCTCCTGACGCTCGAGAGCGGTTCGCATCGCGGACGCCTTGTCGCGAAGTCTTGCGGCACGCTCGAATGCCTGTTCTGCCGCCGCTTCGGCCATGGACCGCTCGACATCGGCGATGAGCGTTTCGGATTCACCGCTCAAGAACGCGGCGAGCCCATCGACATGCTGTTCGTATTCCTCCCGTGTGACCTCACCGACACATGGACCCGCGCACTTGTCGATGTGGTACAACAGACACGGCCGCCCCGAGGCTTCGTGCCTGCGGAACTTGGCGTCGGTGCAGGTCCGGATCGGGAAGGTCCGGAGCAGCCCGTCAAGGGTCTGGCGGATCGCGTATGCCCTCGCGTAGGGGCCGAAGTAGTCGACACCTTTGCGCTTTCGCCCCCGCATCACGCTCGCCCTCGGCCACTCGTCGGTGCGGGTGATGGCGAGGTACGGGAAGGACTTGTCGTCCTTGAGCCGGACATTGAACTGGGGTTGATGTTCCTGGACGAGGGAAAACTCGAGCATGAGCGCAGCCACCTCGGAATCGGTGACGATCCACTCGAGGTCCGTTGCGGCGTCAACCATGGTCCTCGTCCGGGGCGGAAGGTCCGCTCGGAAGTAGTTGGCGATTCGCTTCCTCAGCGATTTGGCCTTCCCGACGTAGAGGGCTTGGCCATGCTCATTGCGAAACACATAGACCCCGGGGCCGTCCGGGACGGCCTCCGGTGTGGGTCGAGCAGGCATGGACGGAGTTTACGACGCCGTACCGCTGCCTCCACGATCGGCGAGCGGAGTGGCCGACGATCCGTTTCGCCAGCGTGCTCCAAGCAGTCGAGGCACGCAGTCCTGGCCGTCGTAGCCTGGCATCACCGCGATCGCTTCGGCGCTGAGCGCACGCTCCTCAAGGCGATCGAGACACCATCCCGCCTTCGCAGCAGCGGTGAGCAGCATCCCAAGCGGTCGGTGGTGGAATCGAACCTCCGCGCTCCCTGCCGGTTCGACGCTTGATCCTGCGTCAAGGTACCTCCCCCACCGCCAGAGCACCTCTCCGTCGAGGTCACTGATCGGGGCCGACCCCGGTGCCGTGTAGACCGGATGGTTGATGACGATGGCCAGGATTCCGCCGGTGCGGACGATCCGTGCCGTCTCTGCGAAGAACGCTGCGTGATCGAAGATGAGGTCAACGAGATACACGGAGACGGCATGATCGAAGGCGTCGGTACGAAACGCCGACAGGTCCGGCATGTCCGCAAGGACACATGGACCTCGTCGGATTGCCGTTCGGAGCAGCTCTCGTGAGGAATCGACACCGATGGTTCCCGAACCGGTGAGCGGCATCGCCCGCCCTTCCCCGCAGCCGAGGTCGCAGACCACACCATCGATGTCGTCGATCAGCGACCCGTACAGTGGGCCAAGGTCGGTCGTGTACACGGGATCGTCTGCGACCTCGCGGCGCCACCACTCCGCGAGATCGTCCCATGAGCTCTGGGGTGGTGCTTCGTCATCGATCATCTCGCGTATAGCGTGCCACACCGATGGACTCCACACCACCGACAGAGCGCGACCGTATTCCTCGACTCGTGATCGCCGCAACGCTCGCAAGCTTGTTCGCGTTCGTCTTCTCGTTCCTTTTCGCGGTGCTGGACATCAACGATGTACTTCGCACGGGTCTCGTGTCGGATGTCAACGCGTACCGAGACATCGGCGACCTGATCCTCAGCGGCGAGATTCCCTATCTCGGGTTCCCGGTGGAACACCTGCCGCTGTCGCTCGTCCCCGTCGCGATTCTCACCTGGCTCGCCAAGATGACCGGGACCTCACTCGTCGTGGTCTGGGTCCCGGCGATGGCCGCACTCTTTGTGTGGTCGGTGGCGATCGTCGACCGTACCGATCCCCGCCATCGGGTGGGCTACCGATACCTCGCGGTCGCGGCTCCGCTCTTGCCGCTCGTCCTGTTCCGGCTCGAACCGTGGGTGGTTTTCCTCGCCGCCCTCGGTGCAGCGGCATTCGCTTCCGGGCGCTACCGCAACGGTGCCATGTGGACCATGGCTGGTGTTCTTGCGAAGGGCTGGCCCATCGTTCTCGCCGCACACCCGTGGACGATGGGCCGAAGGCGCCTCGCCGCCGCGATCATCGGTGTGTCCGCCGTGGCCCTCTGCGCGGTGGCGGTCACCCACGGCTTTCGCGACGCAAGGGCATTCGACGGTCTCCACAGCGAGACCATGCTCGGCAGCATCGTGCTGGTATGGCGCCACCTCACCGGGACGGATCTCGGAATCGGGGGTGCAGCGGGAGCCGTCTATGTGGGGTTTCCCAACTGGACCGTTGTGATCAATGCCATCCCCGGAGTGATCCTTGTCGGGATCGCTCTCAGGGCGGTTGCGGGACGCGCCGCCGATTTCCGTGATCTCACTATCGTGGTCGGACTTGCCGTGTTGGGGATCATTCTCGTCAGTCCACTCTTCTCGACCCAGTTCATCTTCTGGCTCACGCCGTTCGTTGCATATGCCAGTGCTCGACTTCGCAGCTGGTACATCGCCGCAGCGTGTCTCGGCCTCGCCTCGGTCACCGTCTTCGTCCCGACCTCTCCCGTGTGGGCGTTCGAGGTACTTGCCAAGAACATTGCCATCGCGTGGCTCGGTGTCCTCTGGGCGACAGAGCTGCTCGCCGCGACTCCCGTTCAACGGGCGAGGACCTCACGGAGGAACTTCCCGGTATAGCTCTCGGGAACGGAGGCGATCTCCTCCGGTGTGCCGACCGCCACGATGTCGCCACCGTCGTCTCCCCCTTCGGGGCCGAGGTCGATGACCCAGTCGGCCGACTTGATCACATCCATGTTGTGTTCGATGACAACGACCGTGTTTCCCGTATCGACGAGCCGTTGCAGGACGCCGAGGAGTCGTTGGATATCCTCGAAATGCAGTCCGGTTGTCGGCTCGTCGAGGATGTAGAAGGTGCGGCCCGTCGACCGTTTCCCGAGTTCCGACGCGAGTTTGACTCGCTGGGCCTCACCCCCCGACAGCGTCGGGGCGGGCTGGCCGAGCCGAATGTAGCCGAGGCCGACATCGAACAGCGTTCCGAGAATTCGCGCAATCCTCGGCTGATTCTCGAAGAAGGTGAGCGCTTCTTCGATCGACATGTCGAGGACATCGGCGATGGAATGGCCCTTGAACTTCACCTCGAGGGTGTCCCGGTTGTATCGGAGTCCCCCACAGGTGTCGCACGGGACATACACATCGGGGAGGAAATGCATCTCGATCTTGAGGGTCCCGTCTCCCTTGCAGGTCTCACAACGCCCACCCGCCACATTGAACGAGAACCTTCCCGGCTTGTAGCCGCGCATTCGGGCATCCTCCGTGGATGCGAAGAGCTGCCGGATGGCGTCGAACGCCTTGGTGTAGGTGACAGGATTCGATCGGGGTGTTCGTCCGATCGGGGATTGATCGATGTTGATCACCTTGTCGATGAGGTCGAGTCCTTCGATCTTTCGATGGCGCCCGGCCCGCATCCGCGACCCGTGCAGCGACCCGTGCAGCGCCTTGCTCAGGATCTGCTGGACGAGCGACGACTTGCCGCTCCCCGAGACACCGGTCACCGCGGTCAGCGTCCCGAGCGGGAAGTCGACATCGATGCTCTTGAGGTTGTTCTCCTCGGCGCCGCGGATCGTGATGTGCTCTCCGCGTCCGTCGCGGCGCCGCGCGGGGACCTCGATGCGACGCTCCCCTGAGAGGTATCTGCCGGTGATCGAGGACGGCTCCGCCTCAAGATCGTCAACGGAGCCCGACACGACGATGAGTCCGCCGTGTTCCCCTGCGCCCGGCCCGATATCGACGATATGGTCTGCGATCCGAATCGTGTCCTCGTCGTGTTCAACGACGATCAGCGTGTTGCCGAGATCACGGAGCCGAAGCAAGGTCTCGATGAGGCGCTGGTTGTCCCGCTGGTGGAGCCCGATCGATGGTTCGTCGAGGATGTAGAGCACGCCAACGAGCCCTGACCCGATCTGGGTCGCGAGTCGGATGCGCTGTGCCTCCCCGCCGGCGAGCGTCGCCGCGGAGCGGGCAAGCGTGAGGTAGTCGAGGCCCACCGCGACGAGAAAGTTGAGGCGTTCGGCGATCTCCTTGATGATCGGAGCCGCAATCACCGAGTCCCGTTTGCCGAGCGACACCCCGGTGAGGTGTTCGAGAGCTCGCCCGAGGCTCATGCGTGAGAGCTCGGCGATGCTGACGCCACCGATGGTGACAGCGAGCGACACAGCGTTCAGCCTGCCACCGGCACAGGTCGTGCATGGGATCTCACGCATGTACTGCTGATAGGAGGCCCTGGCTCCGTCGGAATCCGAATCGGCGTACCGCCGTTCGATCCACGGCAGAACACCTTCGTAGCTCGCGTCGTACGAGCGCTGTCGCCCGAATCGGTTCTCATACCGGACGGTGTACGCCTCGTCGCCTCCGCCCTCGAGCAGCAAGCGACGGTCTTCAGGCGGCAGATCCGCCCACGGTGTGTCGAGATCGATGCCATGGACGGAGCCGACCGATGCAAGAAGCCGCTGATAGTAGGTCATGCGATGCCGCCCACGCCACGGAGCGATTGCGCCTTCGGCAAGTGTTCGATCCGGTTGCGGAACGACGAGGTCTGCGTCGACCTGATACCGGGTTCCGATCCCTGAGCATGCCTCACACGCACCGTACGGGCTGTTGAACGAGAAGTTCCTCGGCTGCAGCTCCTCGAACGACAGTCCGCAGTTCGGGCAGGCGAACGCTTGGGAGAATGACAGGGTCGGTCCACCGTCGATGTCGACAAGGACGGTTCCTTCGGCAAGTTCGAGTGCTGTCTCGATGGAATCGGTCAAGCGACGCTCGATACCCTGCTTGTGAACGAGGCGATCGACAACGACCTCGATCGTGTGCTGTTCGTACCGGGCCAGGTCGATCTCGTCCGTCAAGTCGGCTACCTGCCCGTCGATCCTCGCCCGTGAGAACCCGGCCTTGACGAGATCCGCAATGAGCTGGTCGTACTCACCCTTGCGTCCCTTCACGACCGGCGCGAGCACCTGGAATCGGGTCCCGTCGTCGAGTTCGAGGATGCGATCGACGATCTGTTGCGGAGACTGGCGCGCCACCGGGTTGCCGTCGTTTGGACAGTGCGGGACTCCGACGCGGGCATACAGAAGCCTGAGATAGTCGTGGATCTCGGTAACCGTGCCAACGGTTGAGCGCGGGTTCCGACTCGCCGTCTTCTGATCAATGGAGATCGCAGGCGAAAGCCCTTCGATGAAATCCACATCGGGCTTGTCCATCTGCCCCAGAAACTGGCGGGCGTAGGCCGAGAGACTCTCGACATAGCGTCGTTGTCCCTCGGCGTAGATCGTGTCGAACGCGAGCGATGACTTGCCAGAACCGGAGAGGCCGGTGAAGACGATGAGCCGATTCCGCGGGAGGACAACCTCGATGTCCTTGAGGTTGTGCTCCCTCGCACCCTTGACGAGAATCGCGTCGCTCGACATGTCTCCCCGCATGATCGTTCATGCCCTTGTGGGCGGACGCTGCCTCAGGTGTGCCCGCCGCGGTTCACCGATCAGCGAGTGTACCGAGTGGGTGTGACACGAATCCGATGCCCTCGAACCGAACCGATCGCGAACATGACGGCAAGCGCAACGATCGGGACGAACAGCGGATTCCAGCCGAGGGTGTCCCCGGCCACCCCGATCCACGAGAGCCCGATGACCGCGATCGCCCCTGGTGCCGCCGCCGGGCGGAACCACGCGAAGGCAACGGCAGGCACAACGAGGACGAGGGCGGTGTCGTAATAGAGGGCAGACGGGGCGGCGAGGACGACAATCGGCGAGATGGCATACCACGAAATCTCGGCTCGGGGATGCATGGCGATCTCCCGCAGCAGAGGCATCGCGAGGACGACGAGCAGAGCGAGCGCGACGGCAACGGTACCCCATTCGCGGCCGATGGCGTTCTGCAACCATCCGAGCATCGCGACCATCTTGTCGCCGTTGACTACGAGGTTCTCGTCCGCGAACGCGAGCACCGCGTCGAACCAGGTCGCGAGCCATCCAACACCGGACACGACGGCACCGACTGCGAACAGGCCGCTCGATGCAGCCGCCGCCGTTGCCACCGATCGCCACCGACGGCCGACAAGCAACACAACGAGAACGAGGATGCCGAACTGGGGCTTGTACAGCATGGCCGCCGCAGCAAGACCGGCCGCCGTCGGCCGGTCCTGTGAATCGAACCTCGCCACGAGTACGAAGAGCAGCAGCGTGAAAGTCGCGTTCTGACCACCGAGGACGGCACGGACGACGGGATAGGTGGCGAGGGCGACCCCCACCGCGATCCCGAGGCGTGTCGGGCCGTCGAGGAGTCCGCGAGCCAAAGGCCGGAAGGCAACCACCGCAGCCACGAGGGCGGCGATGGCGAGCACCGTGTGAAGCACAAAGGCGGCCCCGTACGGAAGCCATGCCATGGTCGCATACGCCGCCGCCGTGAACGGTGGATATGCGAAGTAGAGGAAACGCCCATCGGGCAGGAGATCAGCCTGGGCCGCCTGTTGCACCGTCGGTTCGTACAGCTGGTCCCCGTTGCCGTCGAGGACGATCGAACCCGCCGCGTAGAACGATGGGAAATCACCCCCGTAGGCGCGTTCACCGCCCGAGCCGACAAGCGCGACTCCGAGCGCCGCTGTGGCAACGACTGCAACGGCGAGCCACGGTCCGAGTCTGGCAATCGGCGAATCGAGCGACACCATGTCGAGCCGTACCGTACTGCACGCTCGCCGCTCGATCACCGAGTGGCGTCGGTCAGTTCCCGCAGCTCGCGTTTGAGGTCGTTGATCTCGTCCCGGAGTCGTGCCGCGTACTCGAAGCGAAGTTCGGCGGCCGCATCGTGCATCTCCTCCTCGAGGCTCTGGATCAGACGACGGAGATCAGGGGTGGTGAGATCGAGCGGTTGGCGCCTGCGGAGCTCGCTTGCCCGACGATCGCCCGACGGTGCTTCACCTGACTGCACGAGCTCCAGGATGTCGGAGACCTTCTTGCGGATGGTCTGTGGGTCGATGCCGTGCTCCCGGTTGTACTCGATCTGGCGCATCCGTCGCCTGTTCGTCTCGTTGAGTGCTCGCTGCATCGAGTCGGTCACCTCGTCCGCGTACATGATGACGGCCCCGTCCACATTTCGTGCCGCCCGCCCGATCGTCTGGATGAGGCTCGTGCCCGACCGGAGGAAGCCCTCCTTGTCCGCGTCGAGGATTGCGACAAGGGCGACCTCGGGGAGGTCGAGTCCCTCACGCAGCAGGTTCACGCCGATCAGCGCGTCATATTCCCCGAGCCGGAGATCGCGTAGGATCTGGACCCGTTCGAGGGTGTCGATGTCGCTGTGGAGGTACCGCGCACGCACCCCGAGCTCGAGAAGGTAGTCGCTGAGGTCCTCGGCCATCTTCTTGGTGAGGGTTGTCACGAGCACACGCTGATCCTTCGCCGCCTTGTCCTTGACCTCGGCGACAAGGTCGTCGATCTGGCCTTTGGTCGGGCGGACGATCACCGCAGGATCGACGAGACCGGTCGGGCGAATGATCTGTTCGACCACCTGTGCGGATTCCCTCAACTCCCACGGCCCGGGCGTCGCGGACAAGAGAACGGCCTGGTTCACCCGCTCATACCATTCCTCGAACATGAGCGGACGGTTGTCCAGAGCAGACGGAAGGCGGAAACCGTGTTCGATCAACACATCCTTGCGCGATCGATCACCGGCGTATTGGCCGTTGATTTGGGGCACGGACACATGGCTCTCGTCGAGCACCATCAGGAAGTCCTCTGGGAAGTAGTCGAGGAGTGTGAACGGGGCCTGACCCGCCGAGCGGCCGTCGAGGTACCTGCTGTAGTTCTCGATACCGGAGCAGTAGCCGATCTCACGCATCATCTCCATGTCGTACCTGGTTCGCATCCCGAGCCGCTGGGCCTCGAGCAGCTTCCCCTCCCGCTCGAAACGGGCAAGCACCTCGGTGAGCTCCTCATCGATTCCCTCGATCGCTCGTTCGATGATCTCCGACGAGGTGACATAGTGGGTCGCCGGATAGACGAACACCTCGGACAGCTCCTCGATGATCTCACCGGTGATGGGGTTCATCCGTGAGATCCGTTCGACCTCGTCACCCCAGTACTCGACCCGGATCACGGTTTCGTCGTAGGTCGGGAACACCTCGAGTGTGTCGCCCTTGACGCGGAATGTTCCCCGAGTGAGGTTGACCTCATTGCGATCGTATTGGATGTTCACGAGCCGCTTGATCGACTCGTCGAGGGGGAACTCGACCCCCTTCACGAGCCGGAGCAGCTGCCCCTCGTAGTGCTCGGGCGAACCGAGGCCGTAGATCGCCGAAACCGAGGCGACGATGATGACATCTCGCCTCGTCAGAAGGGCGGCGGTTGCGGCATGACGCAGCCGGTCGATCTCGTCATTGATCGTTGACTCCTTCTCGATGTAGGTGTCGGTCTGTGCGATGTACGCCTCAGGCTGGTAGTAGTCGTAATAGGACACGAAGTACTCGACCCGGTTGTTCGGAAAGAACTGGCGAAACTCGTTCGCAAGCTGCGCGGCCAGTGCCTTGTTCGGTGCAAGGACGAGCGTCGGGCGCTGCACCTGTTCGATCGTCCACGCGATGGTTGCCGACTTACCGGATCCGGTGATACCCATGAGGGTCTGGAAACGGTCCCCGCGTTCGATGCCCTCAACGAGACGGGCAATCGCCTCCGGCTGGTCGCCGCTCGGCTGGAACTCCGAGACGACCTCGAATGGGATGAACTTCATCCAGCGTCCCCGGCGGTGATGAGTTCTTCGACGGCCGCGAGGGTCGCGTCGAGCGATCCTCCGTTATCGATGATGACATCCGCCCACTCGGCCCACGCCTCATCCGGCTCCTGATGTTCCATGCGCGCACGCACATCGTCCGGATCGGCCCCACGCTCGGTTGCCCGCTCGATCCGAATGTCGCGGGGCGCAACAACGGCGATTCGGCGCCATGGGGTGTCCGACAACAGCCGCAGCAGCGGCACCTCGATCACAATCCCGGGGGCGACCCCATCGGCGATGACCTGCTCGACGGTCTCTTCGATCATCGCCGTGATCTCCGGGTGGGTGATTGCCTCGAGTTCCGCGAGCGCGTCGGGATCGTGGAAGACGATCTCGGCGAGACGGGGCCGCGAGACCTCGCCGTCAACAACCGACTCGGGCCAACGGGCGATCACGCGCCGCCCCGAGGGCATCGTCGACGCAAGCATACGATGGCCGTACTCGTCGGCATCGACCACAACAAAACCAGCTGCGGCGAAGGCTCCGATCACGGTCGACTTGCCAGCACCGATACCCCCACCGAGGACATACACGGCAGGTTGACGCTCCATTCCATCCCGTCCCATGGGTTGGACTGTACCCTGCCGGTGTGACAGGAATACAGAGTTGGGCGACGAGGTTGCGCCTTGCGTCGGGCGTCCTGCACCTGTTGGCGCTCACGGTCGCGGTCGCAGCGTCCGCCATCCCCGACGGATTCACAACGAGCTCAGCGCTTGCGGCGGTGATCGCCGCGCTCGGCGTCGGCGCTGCGTTGTTCGCCCGCACCCCGTTTCCGGAGCGACCGGTGCGCGAGGTCGTGCTGCTCGGCGCCTCGCTCACCGCCTACTGCGTTGCGGTCTCACTCACCAACGGGATCGACAGCAGCTACACCCTGCTCCCGGTGGCTTCGATCTTCCTCGCTTCCGTCGGCGGAGGCATCCGGGCGGGAGCCGTCACAGCCATCATCGCCACCGGCGGCGTTTTGATCGCGGCCGCTGTTGCCGATTCCCTCACCGCTGGCCCCCAGGTGATCCGGCTTCCCGCGTTTTATGCGATCACGGCCATCGCGTTCAGCGAGGCACAGCGCGCAATCATGGCCCAATCGGTGGTCACGAGCGAAGCACTGATCGCCGCGCATGCAGCCGGCTCGCGCATGGCAAGTCTCAAAACTGCCCACGCACTTCTCGAGGACCTGCTCGCCGTCGCCACTTCGCCGAATGTGAGCGCGGTCGCCACCGCGCACGACGCCATCAGGGATGTTGCGGTGATCTACCCAACGGACGCAGCCCGTATCGTCGACCCTTCGGGGACCGTTCTCGCGCGCCGGGGCACCGACGACGGCGGCCCTCCGACGCACATCGTCGAGATTCCTGCCCACCGAGCCGAGGCAGGAAACATCGAATTGTGGGGTGGCAACGGTGAACTGACCGATCCTCAACGAACGATGATCCGATCGGCAATCGAGCCGGTCGGTCTCGCGATCGAGAACGGTGCCATGCTTCAGGAGCTCGCAGGTATCGCGGTTCAGCGCGAACGGGTGCGGCTCGCCCGGGAACTCCATGACGACATTGCGCCGAGTGTGGCTTCGGTCGGTCTCACCCTCGACATGCTCCTTCTTGCAAACCAACTCGATACCGAACACACACGCAACATCGAGGCAACACGGGCGAATGTATCGATGCTCGTCGAACGCATCCGGCACCAGGTGCAGGACCTCCGCGCCGACCGGTCCCGAAGCCTCACCGATTTCGCTCACAGCCTCGTCGCCGAAGTGGACACGGAGGGACCGACCGTGGTCGTCGACCTCGACGAACGCACGCCACCTCGTCCGGCGATCGCCGCGGAGATACGAGCGATTCTCAAGGAAGCGTTCAGGAACGCCCAACGCCACGCCGATGCTTCCGTGGTGGAGATCAGGGGACGCATCGATGAGACCGGAGGAAAAGTGACGGTCGAGGACAACGGAGAAGGATTCGACACGGGTATCGAGCCCGCCAGTCGCTTCGGCCTCGTCGGCATGCGCGAGCGTGCCGCGCTCATCAACGGAGATGTCACGGTGGACTCCCGGCGTGGCGGAGGTACGCTCGTCACCATCTCGTGGAGGGATCGACCGTGAACATCAGGGTTGTCATAGCAGACGATCACCAAATCCTGCTCGACGGTCTCTCCCAGGCCCTCGATTCGATCCCCGATATCCAGGTTGTCGGCGCGGTCTCCGACGGTGCCGACATCGCGACCGCGATCGAGCGATACGATCCCGATGTGCTGCTCGTCGATGTCGAGATGCCCTCACGGTCAGGCATCTCCGCAATCAGCACCCTGCGGAAGGTTCCGCCGACCCTCGTCGTCACCATGCACACTGCCGACGAATACGGGGCGGCGGCACGAGAGGCCGGAGCCGTCGGCTTCTTCTCCAAATCGACGCCCCTCCCCGACCTTGCCGCAGCGATCCGAGCAGCCGCTTCCGGGCACAACTTCTTCGACGACGAGGCGATCGACGAAACCCTCGACCTGCACCGCGCTCCCCGGCTCTCGGAGGCCGCCGACTCCATCACCGAGCGCGAACGCGAAGTTCTGCGGTGTCTCGTGCGTGGGATCAGCAGGACGGAGGACCTCGCAGAGGAGCTGTTCATCTCGCAGAAGACCGTCAAGAACCACCTTGCCTCCATCTACGAGAAGCTCGGCGTCAACGATCGCGCCCAGGCGGTCGTCGAGTCCCTCAAACTCGGGCTCGACAAGGACTGGGAGTAAGGCAGCCCGAGAATCCACACGGCAACGATGTGGGCAACCCGATGGCGCGGGCAACGCAATCTGAACCCGACCAGAACCCGACAATGTATGGGTCAGTCGACCCATACACAATCCCGGTATGGTGCCGTAGATTCAGGAACGGATCGCCTTGTAACAGGAGGAAAGACATGCTTCGTCTGTGGGAAGCCTTCCAGGCACGCATCACAAACGATGAAGACGGCGCCAGCATGGTGGAATACGCCCTGCTCGTCGCTCTGATCGCAATCGTTGCCATCGTTGCCGTCACGCTTGTCGGTACATCGGTGAGCACCGAATTCCAGTCGATCGCCAACACGCTCGGCTAGATCGAGTCAATCAACCGTACGAGGGGTCCGGTCTCCGGGCCCCTCGTACGCGTTCAGTGTCGATGGCTCAAGGGCGTAGGACAACGAACTCGGCGTCTGTGTGCACGACCTGCCAGCCATCGGCAACCAGCCGATCCGTCAGCGGCCAGTCCGGTTTGGCGAGCGCGGCGTCGAACCCATACTCGGCAAAGACCGCTTCGTAGTCGCCCTCTCGTGCCTTCCGGTAGTCGATGAAGCGCTGGGCGCCGTGGAGTTCGGCACGATCGTCGATCCACACGAGGCGATCCGGCCATTCGGCGAAGATGAGGAATCCGCCGACTCCGTCGTCGTAGAACGCGTTCGCACCGGCGATCGCGTCACGGGCGGCCCTCCCGGGAAAGCGTTCGGGATCCAGCTCACCCGTCGTCGCCGAGAGCATCGGCACGACGGCGACGATACCGAGCACGACCATGACCGCACCGACGATCGCTGGACTCGTGCGTGAGCGTGGAACCGTCACGGTGGGGATTGCGCGAGCCGCCCACGGCAGGAGGACGATCGCTGCGGGGACCACCGTCCGTCGTGAGGTCATTCCAAGGAACATGAACGGAAGCACGACGATCAGATCACGCAATGTGAGCTTCCCTCGCACGGCGGCGATGATCACGCCCGCGATCACGAGCAGGTACGGCATTTGGGCGACCCCACCGAAATCCGGGACCTTCCACTCCTGCATCTGCGCGAGCGCCTCCCTCGCGCCGAAGAAGTCGACGACGACGCTCCAGGTGCCGAGGCCATGGGCGGTTGCAAGCGTGGCAGCAAGCGCGACCAGGCCGACCCTGAAGATCCGATGATCCGATGTTCTCAGCCACTCGAGGACGATGAGCAGCCCACCGATGATCCAGGACCCGTGAACGCCCGCCCAGACCCACAGGATCGGCACCGTCACCCACAACACCCGGTCACGGTGCTGGAGGACCACCACAAGGGCGGCGAGAAGGAGAAATGAGAAGATGACGGGGCGAGGCTGGAGGAAGGGCCCGATGAGCCACACGGCGACGATCATCGCGAAGCCGACGACGACGGGCGAAGGGTTCGGCCGGTACATCGAGATCCCGACAAGGGCGATGATCACCACCGAGACAACGAGCACCATCCAGCTCGCCCACAGGTACGAAGGTGTCACCGATTCGAGCCAACCGTAGAGGAGTTCCGCAACCCACGACTGGGTACGCCACGGGCTTCCGAGTTCCGTGAACGAAAAGACATCGTGGGACAGGACGGCGCCCATCTCGTGTTGCACCGTTCCTGCCCTGATGTGCCACAGGAACGAGTTGTCGATGATCAGGCCCGAGGCAAAGAGACCGACCATAAAGAGTGGAACAAGGGGCAAGGCGTGCACGAGCCGCAGCCCCGACGGAACGCCCGGATCGTGCGCCTGACCCTGTGGCGATGAGCCCATGTGCCCGCTACAGAAGGTTCTCAGAGATGTTGATGGCAGCAGGGCCGAGAATGATGATGAAGATCGAGGGGAAGATGCACAACAGCATCGGGAAGATCATCTTCACCGGAGCCGCGAAGGCTCGCTCCTGGATCCGTTGTCGCCGACGGACCCGCATTTCCTCGGCCTGCACCCGCAACATGCGAGCGATCGACACACCGAACTGGTCGGCCTGGATCAACGCGAGGATGAACGAGTTGAGGTCGTCGACATCGGTACGCTCAGCCAGGTTGCGAAGGGCGTCGTGGCGTGAAACGCCGACCCTCGTCTCAGAGAGCGTGCGCCGAAACTCCTCTGCGAGCTCCCCCGGAACGGTTTCGACGACCCGCCCCATCGCAGCCTCGAATCCGAGGCCCGCTTCCACCGATATCACGAGCAGGTCGATGATATCGGGGAGTTGACGCTCCATCTGTTTGCGCCGGTCGTCGATGGCACGGCTGAGCGACGCCTCGGGACCGAAGAACCCGACGACGAGGATCAGCGCACCGACCGCAACGCGTAGCATCGTTCCGTCCACGAGCGGAACGACGAAAAAGGCAGCCACGATGCTCGCGATGAATGCAAGGATGCGGATGGCGGCCCAGGTGTTCCCATCCATGCGCTCTGCCCAGCCAGCCCACACGATCTTCTTCTGTGCCCGCTGGACCCAACCCGTCGGGGTGAACCGAAGCACGAAACGACCGAGGCCCTGCATCACCGGTGCAATGGCGCGTTGCGAGAAGTCCACCTCGAGCTGATCCTGGCGGGTGTTGAGCGATGCAAGACGGTTGCCGGGACGGCTGCGTTGGGACCGTACGACGCCGTTGCCGACATAGATGGCAAGGGCACCCACGGTCACCCCGATCGAGAGAACCACGAAGAGGAGGCTGTCCATCAGATGTCCACCTTCACGATCTTCTGCATCCACCAGATCCCGATCAGAATGAACACACCGCCCACGATCATCACGACGATGCCGATGGTGTTCTCGAGGAGCGGCGCGAGGTATCCGGGATTGACGAGCGAGATGAATGCGAAGAGGCCGATCGGCATGATCGCGAGCACAATGGCAGAGATACGGCCCTCAGCGGTCAGCGCCTTCATCTCCCGGCGAAGGCGGTTCCGCTGCACCATGGTCTCGGCGGTGGTCTGGAGCACCTCGGCAAGGTTCCCACCAACCTCGCGCTGGATGTTGATGGCCAGTACGGTCCAGTCGAAGTCCTGTGACATCATCCGCGTCGCGATATCGCCAAGTGCGTCGTCGATGCTCTTCCCGAGACGGATTTCGGCCATCGCTCGCCCGAACTCTCGGCGGGTCGGTTCCGCCGCCTCCTCGCCAACGGCCTCGACGGCCTGAAGCAGCGAGTAGCCGGCACGAAGGGAGGTCGAGATGAGGTTGAGCGTGTCAGGGAGCTGATCCTCGAACCGCTTGCGGTGTCTGGCAGCAACCTGATTGACAAAGGTGAGGGCGAGGAGCACGACGACGGCGGCCGCCACGATGCCCCAGAGCACCGAGCGCGTGACCGCGGTGATCACGATACCCGTCATCGCCGCGATCCCGATCGCGCCAATGATCGCCTCACCGGCCTTGATGGGAAGATCGGCGGTTTCAAGAGCAGCTTCGATCATGCTCGTTGCGCCACGGCGAGCGGCAGCCGATTCCGCCGTGCGGGCCGCTCGTCGAAGGAACCGGAACCGCGAAAAGATCCCGGACGACCCATCGGACATCGCCCCGTAGGTCGACAAGCGCTTGTTGATCGACGCCTCGGTTCGGCTCCTCGCGGAGCCGAACAGGATGATGATCAGGAGAAACACCGCGATCGCGCCCGCGATCGCCGCGAGGATGACGAGGGCCGACCCTGCTCCCGATGCAGCCGTTTCTGATTCCTGCGCGAGTGCCGGTGACGCACCGACACCCACAAGGCCGACACCCACAAGGAACGAGAGTCGTCTCATCGGTTGGCGAACGGTTCGGGGTGGAACAGCTCGGGTGGCAGGTGAATGCCGAAGTTCTCGAGATGCTCCGAGAACGAGGGCCGGATCCCTGTCGCCTTGAGATGGCCACGGTACTTCCCGTTGTCATCGAATCCCATGCCGTAGTCGAACAGCATCAGGTCCTGAAGCGTGATGATGTCGCCCTCCATCCCGACGACCTCGGTCACATGGGTGATGCGGCGAGTCCCGTCCCTGAGACGGTGCACATGGACGATCAGGTCGAGCGCCGACGCCATCTGCTCCCGGATTGCCCGCACGGGCAGATCCATCCCTGCCATGAGCACCATCGTTTCGATACGGGCGAGGGTGTCCCTCGGCGCGTTCGAGTGCACCGTTGTGAGCGACCCATCGTGACCGGTGTTCATCGCCTGGAGCATGTCAAGCGCTTCACCGCCGCGGACCTCACCGACGATGATGCGGTCGGGCCGCATACGCAGCGTGTTGCGAACGAGGTCACGGATGGTCACCAGACCGGTGCCCTCGAGGTTGGCCGGCCGGGACTCAAGCGTCAGGACATGCGTCTGGTTCAGCTGAACCTCGGCGGCATCCTCCACCGTGATGATCCGCTCATCGGCGGGGATGAAGTTCGAAAGGACATTGAGCAGCGTCGTCTTTCCCGAGCCGGTCGAGCCCGACACGATGATGTTCAGCCTTCCCTCCACACAGCGCTTCAGGAGCCCTGCCACCTGCTCGCTCATCGTTCCGTTCCCAACGAGGTCTTCGACCGAGAAAGGATCGACTGCGAATTTCCGGATCGTCACATACGGTCCGCCAATGGCAAGGGGGTGGATGATCGCATTCACCCGGGAACCATCGGGGAGCCGTGCGTCGACCATCGGCTGCCCCTCGTCGATCCGCCGCCCGACCTGTCCGACGATCTTCTCGATGATTCGCTCGAGATGGTTCGAGTCGACAAAGCGTGTATCGGTTTTCGAAAGACGGCCCGCCCGCTCGATCCAGACGCTGTGGGGACCGTTGACCATCACCTCGGTGACGGCCGGATCTGCGAGGTAGGGATCGATCGGGCCGTATCCGAGCACATCGTCGGCGATCTCTTGGAGCAGTGCGAGCCGGTCGGCGCGGGCGAGCGGCACCGACTGCTCCTGCTCGAGTGCCCATTCGAGCATCTCCATCACCCGAAGCTTGAGTTCGGCATCGGACATCTGCGCGCTGTAGAGGGTCGGTCCGAGACCCTCGACGACCTTGTAGTGGAGTTTGCGACGAAGGTCCTGCTTGACCTCGGTCCGTTGCCCGTCACCGGTGTCGTCGTGGGCCTTTGCCGCTTTCACCCTGTCAGCGAGACTCATGCTTCATGCCTCCGTTGTGGACGCAGGACGGCTACTTGAACCATCCCCGCGCCTTCTCTTCGGTTTCATCCGGCAGCGGCTCCCCTTCGAACACGAGGGCGGCGACGCCACGCAGATCCTTCGCGGGGCGTGACCGCGGGTACAGCGAGACAACCGGCTCTCCCTCATTGACCGCGCGCGGTACCAATTTATCAGATGAAACTGCTGCCTGGACCTCGAGGCCGAGAGAGCGCTCCAGTTCGTCGATGTCGAGGCGAGCCTTGGAGTTCACCCTGTTGAGGACGAGTTTGATCTTCTCGAACGGGAACTTGATGAGCTCGAGCGTGTCGAGTGCGAGCTTCGCGTTCTTGACGGCAGGGAGATCCATGTCCACCACCAGAAGCACCGTGTCGGATCGTTCGAGGATCGACAACACGGGCTCATCGAGGAACGGTGCCGTGTCGATGATCACATAGTCGAACATCCGCTTGAGCATGCCGAGGGTCTTGACAACGACCTGTGTGGACACCTCATCTGCAAGCGACGGCTCCAGCGGCGCCGAAAGGACCCGCATGCCGGTCGTATGCCTTGCGAGGAGGCTGTCGAGCAACGCCTCATCGAGTTTGTCGATGTCACGGGCGGCATCGACGATCGTGTGCGTGGGTTCGACCTGGAGGGAGATACAGACATCACCGAACTGCAGGTCTGCGTCGAGGATCACGACCCGCTCCGGCTCCCCGGACATGGCGCCGAGGGCCATGGCGGTGTTGACCGTCGTCATGGTCTTGCCAGCGCCACCTTTCGGTGACATGATCGTGATGACCTTGCCGATCTTCGTCTTGGCTGCGCCTCCGGTCTGGACGATGGACTCGGCCCTCGTGATGTGCCCGAGGATCGATTCCATCTTGGCGTCATCGAGGGGAGCATCGAGGACATCGCGGTAACCCGCCCTGATCGCAGCACGGAGGATGTCGGTGGTGGTTGCCTCCGCAACGAGCACGATGGGGAGTGACGGTTGGATGTCGAGCAGCAGCGCCGCCTCAGCCACACCGGCTTCGTGGGCGAACCCCGGCCCGATCAGGGCAAGCTCGATACCCTCCTCGAGGAGCTTTCGCTGGGCATCCGAGATGTTTCTCGCCTGATAGACCTTGTGGCCCTTGAGCAATGCGATTGCTTGCTCAGCCGCGTCGACATTGGTATCGACGACAAGGATCGACCGGGTCGTTGCGTCGTCAGCTTCCGCTCGCACCTGTCACCAGTCCCAGTTCTGCGGAGATTCTGTCGAGGAGGCCGAAGATGTCATCGACCACGATCGGCTGGGCATCGTACGGCACATAGGATCCGTCGGCGGGCAACAGCGACAGCGAGATCTCGGTGTACTGCCTCGCGTATTCGATGAGTTCGGCCTGCTGCGGGGTCACCTCGAAGACGATGATCTGCGATCCGACGGGCTCGAGCCCGATGGCCATCGGCGCGACCCTCGTGTCGGCCCCGACCGCGAGCACCTGGACTTCCTGCATGATGTTCTGCGTGATCGCATACGAGGTCGGCAGTGCGGCAAGAAGGTTGTTCGGCGTGGTGTCGTCATCGGGATTGACCTGGGCCGTTTCGTCCGCGAGCGCCTGGGCGTCCTCGGCCGAGATGTCGGAGAAGAACAGATCGCGCAGCTCATCGTTCGAGACCATCGTGATGAACTCGAACGGGGAAACCTGCGCCGAAGCGAGGATGTTGACATTGTCCCCCGGCCTGATGAAGCCGCCGCTCGATGCAACCCCATCGACGGTGATCGAGATCGCGACCTTCCCGGGAGCGAGCGACTCGTTGAGGCGGGTCTCCGTCTCGGAAACATCGACAAACGAGCCCTGCGTGATCAGCTGGCTTGTCGCGATCGGTCCGGCCGCGACATTCCCATTGAGGACCGATGCGAGGTCCGAAGGATTGCCAGGACACCCATACTCATCGGGATTCTTGGATGCGTTCTCTCCCGCTGCGCCGAGACACAGGATCGTGGAGCCATCGAACACGACATTCTGTCGAAGCGCTGTGCTCTCGACGATGCGTGCCTGGGCTTCCTCACCGGGGGTTCTCGCCTCGATCGGCGCCGACGCGCGATACACGATCACCTCGGAGATGTCCGAGCGGATATCGTCCTCTACGGATGTCAGATACTGGTAGAGAGCAAACCCGGAGATTCCGGCGAGTAACACGGCAATAACGAGTACAAGCGTGCGCCGTCCCATGTCAGATGGTCCTCCCAACGATTACGGTCGATCCAAATCGCGCACCAAGGACCGCTCCTCGCGCACGCACCGGAGGTTGCCATACGGGCATCATCCGGTCAAGCATCGCGGGGCTAGCTTCTGCCGATGCCGCGTTCTTTGAGTTCAGCGAGGATTGCCTCGAGGGACGAGTCGGCTGAGAAGCCGGACTCATCGGGTGCTTCGTCTTCACGCTGGAACTCCCTGCGACGCGGTTGGCTTGGCTTGGATTCGCTCCACGATGAGCGTTCCTCCCATTCGGGCAATGCCTGCTTGATCGACAGGCTCACTCGTCGTCTGTCGGCATCGATCTCGGTGACCTTTACCGTTACTTCCTGCCCGAGCGAGAGCTCCAGTTCGGGGCTCTCGACATGGTGCATCGCGATCTCAGAGACATGCACGAGACCCTCGACGCCTTCCCCAACCGAGACGAACGCGCCGAACGGAACCGTCTTGGTCACCTTGCCCGGAACAACGGCTCCCACCTCGGTGTCACGAGCGAACAGGTCCCACGGGTCCTCGGCCGTTTGCCGGATCGAAAGGGAAATCCGTTCCCGGTCGTGGTCGACCTCGAGAACCTTCACTTTCACCTGATCCCCGACCGTGACGATCTCACCGGGATGATTGACATGTCGCCAGGAGAGCTCAGACACATGAACGAGACCGTCCATGCCGCCGAGGTCGACGAAAGCTCCGAAGTTGACGACGCTCGACACCACACCCGTGCGAATGTCGCCTTCTTGCAGATCGGTCAGGAACGCTTGGCGCTGTTCTGCCTGCTCCTCTTCCAGATGTGCGCGGCGCGAAAGCACCACATTGTTCCGGTTGCGGTCCAGTTCGATCACCTTGGCCTCGATGGTCTGCCCGACAAAGGGCTGCAGGTCCCGAACACGGCGCAGGTCGACCAGCGAAGCAGGGAGGAAACCCCGAAGCCCGATGTCGACGATAAGGCCGCCTTTGACTACCTCGATGACATGCCCATCGACGGTTCCCCCCTCGTTCATCACACCTTCGATCCTGCCCCACGCACGCTCGTATTGGGCGCGCTTTTTCGACAAGATGAGCCGGCCCTGGTCATCCTCCTTCTGGAGTACGAGCGTCTCGATCTCCTCACCGACCGTGACGATGTCGTTCGGGTTGGCGTTGTTGCGAACCGCGAGTTCCTGTGGGGGGATGACACCCTCGGACTTGTACCCGATGTCGACGAGCACCTCATCGGGATCGACTCTCACCACCGTTCCGACAACGATGTCGCCTTCCTTGAACTCGAAAACGGTCTGTTCGATGGCTGCTGCGAAGTCGTCCGCCGACAGGTCATCCGCAACATCGGCGACGCTCTTCGGGGCGCTGATGGCGGGGCGATCCCCCCGGGTCCTTCGTACCGGTTCGGTGGGTTCGGCCTCGTCCTGCTCCTGACCTGCTTCTGCGTCGCCTGCTCCTGTGTCCCCGTCGGCAGCAGCCTCGACGGGTTCATCGGCGCGCGCCGGTTCGGCGGTGGTGGGTTCAGCGACTTGGTTGACAGGGCCGGTATCGGACTCGTCGGTGGCGGGGGGGGTCTCCTCACCGCTTTCGGCGAGGTCTCGATCGTTGTCGTTGGGCATGGACGGGATGGTCTCCTTGAAGGTGTGACGCCTTCGAGCGCGCTGACGCGGTCCGTGAAGGCCCCCGCAGCATAGGTGTCAATGGGCCCAATCGACAAGATGAACCGGGGATTGGGGGGGGGTTTTGCTCCCCGTCAGTGGTCGGCGTCAGCAAGGGTGGGCCCCGTCCCATAGGCGACCTTCAGGGGAACCGTCAGGGTGGTGACCTGTTCCATGGTGTCGACGGTGAGCGTGGTCACCTCCCCGATCTCCTCGGCCGGTACCTCAAGGACGAGCTCGTCGTGCACCTGGAGCAGCATCTCGGCGGCTGATCCCGCCGATCGCAGCCGGGCGTCGAGATCGATCATGGCCTTCTTGATGATGTCTGCCGCAGACCCCTGGATCGGGGCGTTGAGGGCCATCCGCTCCCCCATTTGGCGGTCCCGCGTGTTCCGGCTGTGGAGTTCGGGCAGATAGCGCCTGCGTCCGAGAATCGTCGTCGTGAACCCATTCGAGCGAGCCTCGGCCACGATGCCTCCCATGAATGCCTTGACCTCCGGAAACTGGGCGAAGTAGGCATCGATGTGCTCTTGGGCCTCTGATCGATCGATATCGAGTCGCTGGGCCAATCCGTAGGCTTCCATGCCGTAGAGGAGTCCGAAGTTGATCATCTTGGAGGTTCGACGCATCGCGTCGGTGACCTCTTCGACGGCGACACCATTGACCCGTGCGGCCGTCGCAGCGTGGATGTCGAGATCCTCGATGAACGCGGCAACAAGGCCCGGATCGCGGGACATGTGCGCCAGGATTCGGAGCTCGATCTGGGAATAGTCAGTCACGAGGAACAGGCTTCCCGGTGCGGCCCTGAAGGCTCGGCGGATCGAACGGCCCTCGGCTGAACGCGCCGGGATGTTCTGGAGGTTCGGGCGCTCCATCGACAGTCGCCCGGTCGCTGCCCCCATCTGGTTGAAACGGCCTCTGACTCGCCCGTCATCATCGACGAGCTGGAGGAGTGCGTCGACATAGGTCGATCGCAACTTGTCGAGTTCCCGGAACGACAGGAGCTTCTCGACGATCTCATGCTGGTCTGCAAGCTTCTCGAGCACCGATGCGTCGGTCGATGGGACGCCCTTCGGCGTCTTTTTGATCACGGGAAGGCCCAATCCGTCGAACAGCACGGCCCGAAGCTGTTGGGTCGAGTTCACATTGAACGGTTCACCAGCCAGTGCGTGGATGTCCTCCTCAAGACCCGAGATCCGTTGTGCGAGTTCCGTGCCGTAGGTCGTGAGGAACTCCACATCGATTCCGATGCCTGCAACCTCCATGGCGGCAAGGATCGGGACGAGGGGAAGCTCGATCGTCGCGTACAGATCGAGGCCGCCCCGCGCCTCCATCTGGTCGGTGAGGGGCTCCACGAGATCCGCGATGGCAAGCGCGCGGCGAGCGGGTGTGTCGAGGTCGATGGCCGTCTCGTCGAACGCAAAGGAACCCTGTGCACCGCCGCCCGATGTGTCCTCCGCCTCGTCGACATCGACACCGAGCTCGCGATGGGAAAGTTCTTCCAGGCTCGGGGCCCGTAGCGCGGGGTTGATCACATGGGCTGCGAGCATCGTGTCGAACCGGAGGTCCGGCACCGGAAGCGAAGCCTCGACAAGTCCCCTGATGAACGGTTTGCCGTCGTGGGCGACGAAACCGGGACCTGATGCAGCCGATGCGAGCAAGGCCTCAGCGAGCTCGAGTGGCACATAGGTCGTTGTCCGGCCTGCAACCACGAATCCGATCAGCTCGTCGGCCTCCCACACCGGATCGATCACCAACGGATCAGCGGATGCAAGAGCAGCCGCCTGGTCGGCGGTCGTCGCCGACACGACCTCCACATCGGCAAGGGATCGCTCGATGGGCGTGATGCCGCCCATCTCCTCGAGGCGTTGCCAGAGACTGCGAAAGGCGAGCTCATCGAAGAGCGTTCGTACCGCATCTCGGTCGAAAGGCTCAAGGTCGAGGTCGGACGGGGACGGCACATCGATCGGCACGGTGTCGACCATCGTCATCAAATCCCGGTTGAGAAGTACCTGTTCTCGGCACGCCGCGAGACTCTCAGCAAGCTTCGGTGTCTGATCCCCGACATGATCGAAGAGATCCTCGAGGGAGGGATAGGCGTTGATCAGCTTCGCGGCGGTCTTCTCCCCCACCCCGGGAACACCGGGCAGGTTGTCCGATGTGTCCCCCCGCAGTGCCGCGTATTCGATGTAGCGGCCCGGATCGATGCCGTAGCGTTCCTCGATCCACGCCGGCGTCGCGTGGACCGTGTCCGAGATGCCCCGGCGCGTGTACACGACGGTGATCTCGTCGGTCGCGAGTTGGAAGGCGTCCCGGTCGCCGGTCACGATCATGACGGCGTAGCCGTGGTCGCGTCCTTGCTTCGTCAGCGTCGCGATGATGTCGTCGGCCTCGAAGCCCGCAACGCTGACCTGGGGGATCCGCATCGTTTCGAGCACTTCCCTGATGAGCGGGATCTGGGAACGAAACAGGTCGGGAGCGGTCTGCCGTGTCGCCTTGTAGTCGGGATATCGCTCGGTACGAAAGGTCTTCTCCTTACGATCCCACGCAACCGCGATGGCGTCTGGTGCCTCCTCGTCGAGGAGCTTGATCAGCATCGAGGTGAATCCGAAGACCGCGTTCGTCACCTGGCCGCTCGGGGTGGCGAGGTCCGGCGGAAGGGCGTAGAACGCCCGGTAGGCGAGGGAGTGTCCATCGAGGAGCGCAAGCGTGGCCATGGCAGCACAGTACCGCGGTGGAGCGCTTCTACGGGACGAGGTGGATGGGCTGACCGTCGATCGCCGCGGCCCAGACCGTGCGGTCGGTGATCGATCCGCTCACACTGTAGGAAACGAAGATCCAACATCCCGGCGCCGCTGGCGATGATCCCGTCCCCGCAGGGCACTCGTAGTCGGGTGGGACATCGAACTGGAATTGGACCCAGTCGTTGTTGTACTGGCCATTCGAGAAGTTCAGCTTGCAGGTGGTCCCGTCGCCACCGTTACTGTCGGGCCCCCAGCCGCCCTGGGGCACACCGACATTCTCGAGGACGCGCACATTGTCGCTCAGCGTCCGCACCTGGCAGTTGATCGGCTCCGAACCGGGAGGCGTGCCGCCGAGTGAGGTCGACCCGACGAATTCGATGGACGCGTTCGAGCCGATGTCCGACACATCCCACAGCGAGATCACCAGACGAGAACCAGCGTAGACCTCATCGAGGCGCGCAACCTTGAAGACGGGATTCGATCCCGTGTCGAATTGCCACAGGGACATCGCGCCGAGTCCGTAGACCTGGAGGTCCGACGACGACATGATCGGTGACCCCGCCGCCGTTGCGCCCCGGATCGAGAACCCGTTGATCATGTCCGTTCCGACACCCGAGTCGTAGTCGCTCGTCACTTCGACCACATAGATGCCGGTCTCGACCGGTGAGATCGTACAGAGCGTGACCCACTCGTCTTCCCACGCCGAGTTGTAGCTCGCGTGTTCCTCGCCGTACGCATCGCTTCGCCCGCGGAAGGTGTCGTTGCATCCTGCAACCTGCTGATCATTGTCGAGCCACTGGTTCGGCGACTCGTCCGGCTTGTAGACGATGAACCTCGTCTGGCTCTCCCACCCATCGTCCTGGACGGTGCTTCCCGAGTCGTCGTAGAGCCAGTCGTTGGTGTTGGCGTTCGGGCCGCTGTTGGCGACACCACCCGCGTCGTGTGCCTGCGGGTCGTAGATCTGGACTTGTACCGATCCCCCGGCGATGCTGCTTCCTTCCGGGATCTCGAAGGCATAGTGGTACGAGGGCTTGCGGTATTCGGGGTTGCTGTTGCCGTTCTCGCGCCGCTGGGCGGCAACGGCGTCACCCTGGTTCTTGCGACGATCCTCCCCTGAGATGGCCACAAAGAAGTTCCGATTCCTCCCAGCCGTCTCGGGATCCTCTCCGAGGTAGGGCTCATCGGATCCGAGCTTGAGCGGCGGGAGCTGTTCTGCGGTTGCGGTCTGGGACACGGTCAGGCTGTCGATCCCGAAGACTCGCAGGAAGAAGGTGTCGATCGGCCTGCTGATGTTCACCGTCAACTGTGCGCAAGTGCCCCCGAGCGACGGGCTCACACTCGCCCCCGATGCCGACGAGTAGCCGTTACGCGAAGCAATGTCGAGCGCGGTCGTATGCGGGTCGGTTCCGACATCGGGCGTTCCGCAGTTCGGAAGGGGCATGTGGACGACGCCCGCGAGCGCGGCCGCTTCGGCAGCCTTCCGGGTGTTCAGCTGGTTGAAGTAGAGCCAGCCGTAGTCGGCGGCGAGTGCGCCCATACCCATGATGACGAACAACGAGGCGGCAACGAGGATCAACACGGCGCCGCGTTCGACCGCCGATTCCCCCGAACGCAACCTCAGTCGAGCAAGGAGGCGCCTCATGCGCACACCGCTCACCCGACCCCGAGCTGCTGGGGCTCGAGGCGCATGATCGCCGTGTCCGCCCAACAGCCGCTCGGCGGCGCGGTGCATGAGACATCACCGACAGGCACGGCATTGGTCGCCCACTCGTGGGAGAAGAACACCCTCACACCCATCACATCGAGGTTCCCGACAACCGCGTTGCGGCTCTCGGGATCCCAGCGCCCGGTCCAGTCCACCGGACCGAGGTCCGGGTCGGGACATGGGTCCCAGTTGCAGCCGAACGCGTCGTAGTCGTACTGGTACACATTGCAGTACGACCCAGGACAGCTTCCCGTCACACCGCCCGTGCTGGTTGCCTTGTAGATGTACACGAGCTTGATCGTGTCCTGCCCGTTCCCCGGAAGCGAGATCAGCCCCTGTTCGAGGGCTTCGAGCGTCGCGATGTCGGCATACTCGTTGTTTGCGACCGCCGTACCGACCCTCGCGGCCGATTGGCTTGCGTTCCCGATGGTGAGCCGCTTGTTGAACGCGAGTCCGAACTCGACGATCCCGAACAGCATCAGGATCAACAGCGGCAGGACGATCGCCATCTCGACAAGGGCGACACCCTGCTCGTCTGCCTGCCAGCGCTTCGCCTTCATACCGCCCCTCATCGTTCCGGCATCAGCAGCGGGATTCCCCGCCGGGTCTCGACCCCCGCATCTCCCCTGCGTCATCCCGGCATCTCCGGGATACCTACGCAGAGTAGTCGATATTCCACGATCTGTCACCACCGCGTGGTGATGTCGCGGGTGGACACCGCAATTCGTCCATCGACGACCGTTGTGATGGTAGCCCGCGTCGCCGGATCGTCAAGGGGGCTATTCGACGAGCTTGACGGGGTTGCCCTCGACGCGTGCGGACCAGGTCGTCGTGTCGTTCGCACCACCGGGATAGTCCACGGTCAGCGTCCACCAGCAGTTCGCGCCGCAGGTGTAAGACTGGTCGATCTCGATCCGGATCTGCATGTGGTGGTTGTTGAAACCCGGTGAGAAGTTGAAGTCGCACGGTGCGAGGGCCCCCGAACGCCCATCGGTTGCCGTCCAGCTGCAGTCGGGGAGGCTCCCGTCTGGGAGCTCGACACGGACACCGTTGTTCCCCGAGTCCGGGTCCCAGAGTTCGATCACGAGGTCCTTGCCCCTGTGCACCTCCGGAACCTCCGCAAGGTTGAAGGTTGCTTGGTTCCCTGCGAAGTTGGCGTAGATCGCCATGTCACCGAGGCCGTACATCCGGGGTGCGGTCCCGGTCGTGAAGGCCCGCATCGAGAAACGGTTCAGCCCGCGATCATCGCTCGCACCGGGATCGGCGATGACGACACGGAGCGGGTAGATCCCTTCTCCCTCGTTGAACGAGACACCACACATCGAGTCCCACAGGTCGCTGAGCTCGTCGTAGGTCTTCCCGTTGTAGACATAGGGGTTCGCCTGGAGGTAGGTGTCGACCTCGGGCCATGTCGTTGAGCTGTTCGCGGTCGGCATGTAGGGATCTCGCGGAGGCATCACGACCTTGCACAGCAACTTGTTCCCGTCGCTCGTGTTGAGCGGTGTCGGATCGGGCGCGTACAGCAAGAACATGGTCGTTGGGCCCTGGCTGCCTCCCTGCGGGTTGTCACCGACGAGGACATAATCGTTGCCACCGCGGGTGAACGGGCCGTCGAAGATCTCGACCCGCAGATCGCTCCCACCCGGTGGGACCTCGATGCCGTACAGGTAGCCGCCCGTGAAATCCGCAATGCCGTTGTTCATTCCCGCAGGCGTGGTTGGCCGTGCCTCGGGGTTCGGTGTGCACGAGCTGGTGCTTCCTCCGTCGACGCACTGGGACGCAAAGCGGTCACCCATCGTCCTTCCGGTGAAGTAGCCGTGGATGTTCGCCCAGAAGTTCGGGTTCCGGCCGAGGACCGGGTCCTGACCGAAGTACGGATCGTTGCTTCCCATGGCAAGGGGCAGCACATACTCGGCAACGGCTGTCTTGGTGATCGAAACCGAGTCGATGCCGAACACCTTCATGAAGAAGGTCGGCACCTCGTGGGTCACGGTGACGCGCAGCTGGTTGTCGTTCGCGACGGCGGTCGGGTCCGACAGCGCATCCGCAGGCGTCACGATCGTCCCGGCGGCCAGATCGTCGTAGCCGTTCTTCTTTGCCACATCTCGCGCAGCAGCGAAGGCGAGGCCGCCGACCCCTCCGTCCTCGGGTTCGTACACGACACCACCGAGTGCACCGGCGTCGGCACCATGCTGGATGTTGATGCCCTGCCAGTAGAGCCAACCGAAGTCGATGGCGAATCCTGCCATCGCCATGAGCACGGTGAGCAGGGCAGCGGCAAAGATGAGCACGGCACCACGCTCGCGGTTCTTCAATCGCCGGGAGGTGGCATGGACGATGGAGCGAATCGGCATCATCGTCGTAGACCCCTACATCCCGAAGACATCAGGTTCGAGACGGATCAACGCCCGTTCGTGCAGGTCGCGGTCGACGCCGGGGATCAGGTCGGTCGCCGAGGTGTGGTGGTAGGTGACCTCGATGCCGAGCATGTCGACACCCCCACCCCCGGGCTCGAGGGTCGTGTCACGCAACGCCGGTGCCCACGGCTCGGGGAAACCGGCGTAGCCGGGTTCGTCCGGATCGGGGCACGGCGTCCACTTGCAGGTCACCGAACTCGGAATGAAGCTGTAATGGTTGACATCGCCGGTCTTCGCCCCCGTGACGGGGTCGGCACGGAAGATCTCGACGCTGATGAGCACCGACGCGTCGACCTGATCGAACAGGCCGGCCTCAAGCGCCTCGAGCATCCGGATGTCGGCGGACTCGCGCGTCCCCATCGTTGCCCCCGTGCGTGCCGCAGACTTGGTTGACGATGCCACGGTCAGTTTCTCCTTGAAGAGCAAGCCGTACTCGACAATGCCGAACACGAGCGTGATCAAGAGGGGAAGGATGATCGCCATCTCGACGAGGGCGGCACCCCGCTGGCGCTCGCCTCGGTTGCGGAAAGGTCTCGAGACCCGCATATGGAACCCCGGTCTGGTCTGACTACTGTGTGTTGTGTGCTTGCTGCTCAGCGCGCAGTCGACGAGCACCATGGCATGCTACGACCACTCCAGTAGTATCGCCCGATTCGGCAAAAACTTGAATGGGTCGGCCGACCCCCGCGTTGAACACGGCGAGTCGGCCGGTACGATTGGCTTCCCTGCCGGGATGGCGGAATGGCAGACGCGGTGGACTCAAAATCCACTGGGCGCAAGCCCGTGGGGGTTCAAGTCCCCCTCCCGGTACCACATCCACATCTCTCCATCCACATCTCTCCGCACCTCAACGCTGAGGGGCGGACGGCGACACAGGGCGTTGGACGGCTGCGGCAAGGTCGGAGACGAATCGTGCAAGCACCCCTCGTGCCTCCTCGGGCGACGGCGCTTCGAGCACTCGCCGCACAACAGCGGTTCCTACGATGACTCCGTCGCCGACAGCGGCAGCGCGGGCCACATGGTCGGGAGTGGAGATCCCGACGCCGAACACGATCGGTGCTTGGGAGCGTTCCCTGATGCGGCTCGCAAGGCTCTCCGTATTCACGGATGCGGCCTCGCGTTCGCCCGTGACACCAATCTCGGCGACCGCGTACACGAACGCAGGATCCGCTGCAGCGACCGCCTCGAGGCGACGCTCGTCGGTGGTGGGTGCAGCAAAGAGCACAAGACCGAGGCCGGTCGCGGCCGCTGCGGACAAGAATGGCTGCGATTCGTCCACGGGGAGATCGGCAACGATCACACCCGCCCCGCCTGCGGCTGCGACCCGATCGAAGAACACATCGACGCCGAGGCGCAGCACCGGATTCACATAGGTCATCACCAGCACGGGTTTGCCGGTCTCGCCAACGATCCGAGACACGATATCGAGGCTCACATCGACGGTCACACCAGCTGCAAGCGCTCGCTCGCCGGCCGCCATGATGACGGGGCCGTCCAGGAGTGGGTCGGCATATGGGATCCCCACCTCGAATCCATCCGCACCCGCGTCGGCCATGGCGCGAAACAGCTCAACGGATTCAGCGACCGTCGGGAGGCCCGCCGTCAGATACGGGAGGAGCGCGGCCCGGTTCTCCGTGCGCGCGTGCGCGAACATCGCGGCAAGTCGGTCTCGGCCGGTGTCATCCACTGTGAGCGGCAACTTGTTGGACATCCTTGTCACCTCGACCGGACAGATTCAGGACAACGGTCCTCCCCCGCAATGCGGAAGCCTCACGAATGATCCACGCGAGGGCGTGGCTCGACTCGAGCGCCGGAATGATGCCTTCCGTCCGGCTGAGGCGGTGGAATGCCTCGACGGCTTCGTCGTCGGTAGCACTCACATACCGAACGAGACCCGTCTCTTTGAAGTAGGCATGCTCTGGACCGACACCGGGATAGTCGAGACCCGCCGAGATCGAGTGTGCCTCGAGCACCTGACCGAACGGATCCTGGAGCATGTAGGTCATGGCCCCGTGAAGCACCCCGCGCGAACCGTGCCCGAGGGAGGCACCGTGCTTCCCCGTTGGGATTCCGAGTCCTGCGGCCTCCACACCGACCAGGTCCACGCCGCCGTCTCCGACGAACGGATAGAAGACCCCCATCGCGTTCGATCCTCCCCCGACCGGGGCAACGATCGTATCGGGACACGGACGACCGTCGGACCCATCGAGCTGGGCTTTCAGCTCGGTCCCGATGATCTTTTGGAACTCGCGGACCATCCATGGAAACGGATGCGGGCCGACAACGGACCCGATGATGTAGTGGGTTGTCGCAACACTCGCGACCCAGTCGCGAAGAGCGGCCGAAACGGCATCCTTGAGGGTACCTGCGCCGGAGGTGACGGGCACGACCTCAGCACCGAGCAACTCCATCCGATATACATTGAGGGCCTGGCGTTGCATGTCCTTGGCACCCATGTACACGAGGCATTGCAATCCGAGGAGTGCACAGGCCGTCGCCGTAGCGACCCCGTGCTGCCCGGCGCCAGTTTCTGCAATGACGCGCTGTTTCCCCATCCGGAGCGTGAGCAGTCCCTGTGCGACGGTGTTGTTGATCTTGTGCGCGCCCGTGTGGGCGAGGTCCTCGCGCTTGAGCCACAGGTCAAGTCCGAGTTCCTCCGAGAGCCGAGCAGCTCGATACACCGGTGTCGGCCTCCCGACGAAGCTGGCGAGCAGGTCGTCGAGCTCGGCGTGGAAGCGGTCGTCGCACCATGCGTCGACGAACGCCGCTTCGAGCTGAGCGAGAGCGGGCATCAGCGTCTCGGGCGCAAACGACCCTCCGAAGCCGCCGAAGCGTCCCGTCTGGTCCGGCCGATCGAGTCTCATGTGCCTTTCGCCTCTCGCACGAACGCGGCGATGGTACCGGGATCCTTGCTCCCTGGTTCGGTCTCGAGCCTTGATGATGCGTCGACCCCGAACGGGCACAGCACCCGGATCGCCTCGGCCACATTGTCGACCCCGAGGCCGCCGGCGAGCACGAATGGCCGGCCGGGCGACTCGAGCACATGCCAGTCGAACGCGACGCCGGTACCCCCGTGAACAAATGCTGAAGCCGTGTCGAACAGTGGGAGGCTCGCACCCGGAATCGATCCGACATCGATGTCGGGGCCCTGGGCGGTGACCCGGACGGGATGGAGGCTGGAATAGCCTGCGTCGATCGCCGCGGCGGCCACCGCGGTTGCATGCCTGCCATGGTTCTGGATACCGTCGGCGGCAGTCACTTGCGCTGCATGCAACGCTTGTGACGGCGTGAGGTCGACGGTCACGATGAACCGAAGGATGGGGACGCCACGCATGAGGGCGGTCGCGCGCTCGATGCTGATCGATCGCGGTGACCCGGCAGCAAGCACGAAGCCAACGGCGTCCGCTCCTCCTTCGATGGCGGCGTCGCGGGCCGCCTCATCGGTGATCCCGCAGATCTTCACCCAGGTCATCGTTGAGCCTTGAGTGAGGCGACAAGGAGCGCTGGATCGTCTCCACGGACCAAGGCCTCCCCCACGAGAATCGCGTCGTAGCCAGCCCGCTCCATCCGTTGCGCCCCCTCGAGATTCGACACGCCGGACTCGCCGATCGTGACCGCCGACGGCGGGAGCACCTGAGCCACTCGTTCGGCAACCCCGAGATCGACCTCGAATGTGGTGAGGTCACGGTTGTTGACACCGATGATCTGCGCGCCGACGCCCACGGCCCTGCGTGCCTCGTCGACGGTGTGCGCTTCGACGATCGCGGCCATACGGGCCTTCGAAGCGGTGGCAAGCATCTCGACGAGTGCCTGGTCTGTGAGCGCTGCGACAATGAGCAGCACAGCGTCCGCGCCCGCTGCCCGCGCTTCCCAGATCTGGGAGCTCGAACGCGTGAAGTCCTTGCGAAGCACCGGAACCGACACGGCGGCGCGCACCGCGGTGAGATCATCGAGGGAACCACCGAAGAACTCGGGTTCGGTGAGAACCGAGATGGCATCCGCGCCACCGGCTTGGTAGGCGACGGCGAGACCCGCAGGATCGAGGTCGGTTGCGATGGCGCCGGCGGAGGGTGATCGTCGCTTGATCTCGGCAATGACCGAAAGACCCGGTGATCTCAGTGCGTCGATGAAGCTCCGCGGCGGCGCGGCGACCGTTGCCGCCGATCGGTGACGGTCGATGTCCGAATCGGCGATCGCGGCTCGACGATCGGCAGCTTCGAGTATCTGCGAGAGCATCCGCCCATGGTATCCGGCGTCAGGTTCGGGGAGCCGGGATGGACACGCAAAACGAGGTACCCCTGTGGTCGTCACTGTCACATGTCACGGTTCCGCCCATGGCATCGACCAGCTCCGAGACGATGGCCAACCCGAGGCCAGAACCGGATGGTCGAACCGCCCGATATCGCTCGGCGACATAGAGCCGCTCGAACACATGCGGGAGATCTCTGTCGGATATGCCATGACCCGAGTTGTGGACTCTCAGCGCGAACTCCTCTCGTCGAGCGGTGACCGTAAGCGTGATCGTTCCCATCTCGGGTGTGTACCGCATGGCGTTCTCGATCAGGTTGGAGAGGACCTGGCTCAGACGGTCGGGGTCGACGACACGGTCACCGGTTTGTGCCAATTCGACGGTCAGGCGCAACGAGGACGCCGCCGCAAGAGGGACGAACCCGTCGGCGACCCCGCGCACAAGTGCGGCGACATCAACGGGCTCGGGTCGCATGGTGAATTGGTTCGCCTCGATACGGCCAAGCAGCATCACATCTTCCACGAGCCTCGACAGCTGATCCGCTTGGCTGTTGAGCACATCGGCAACCCGTGGGAGGTCGTTTGGCGAGATATCGCCGGCATGGAGCGCCTCCGCGTAACCTCGAATGGTCGTGAGGGGTGTCCGTAGGTCATGGCCGACGGCCATGAGGAAGTCGCGTTCACGCTCCCGCAACGACGCAAGTTGATCCGTCATGGCGTTGAATGCGACGGCCACAGCGTTGATCTCGTCGTTGCCGGTGTCGTCGACCCGCGTCGACAGGTCCCCATGGCCGACCGCCGATGCGGCCCGTTCGAGCGATGAGAGCCGGTTCGTGACCGACTGTCCGACAACGACGCCGAATAGCACGACCAGGATGGCGCCGACCGTGATTGCAATGCCGACCGGAATCGAGACGACATCGAGGGGAACGAGCGGCTGGGACCGTCCAACGGCGACGCGCACGGTGACATTCGGCGTCTCGACTTCCTCGACGGCGACGAGCATTCGTTCCCCAGCGACATCGACCGAGACCACCTCACCGGCTTGGGTCTCGCCGGCCACCAGCGGAAGAACCACGAGGGGTGGGACGATCGGTGCGCTCCGAGACCCGACGATGATCTCACCCTCGACGATGTCATGTCCCCCGAGCCGCTGCGCGCGTTCGAGGGACCGTTCGAGATCGGAGCGAAGGCCTCGCACCGTCGCGGCGAGGTTGGCAGTTGGGCGAAAGCGAAGCCGGTCGAGGTCGCTGTCGAGCTGCGCTGCGGTGACCTCTGCCTGCCGGTGGAGTTCGTCGGCAGCGCGTGCATCGACCCGGTTCCGGATGAAAACAAGCGCCCCGACACCGACGGTGACCATCGCGGCGGCCACGACGAGGGCAGCTACGACGATCTTGCGCCGCATCAGACCTCGATCCGGTAGCCGACGCCCCACACGGTGTCGATGACGAGCGGGGGGAGCTTCTTGCGGAGCTGTCTGATGTGTACATCCACGGTGCGGGTCTCTCCGAAGTAGTCGTAGCCCCAGACGCCTTCGAGGATCTGGGAGCGGGTCAGGACGAGTCCGGCGTGTTCGGCGAGGAACCACAGAAGATCGAATTCCCTCGCGGTCGGCCGCACGACGGTGGAATCAGGGAGCACGACTTCCCGACGGCCGGAGTCGATGGTGCATCCGCTCACGGTTCGGACGGCAGCCGTTACCGGTCGTTCTTCGGCGCGACGAAGCACGGCAAGGACGCGTGCGACCACCTCGCGCGGCGAGAAGGGCTTCGTGATGTAGTCGTCCGCTCCGACTTCGAGGCCGATGATCGTGTCGGTCTCCGAGTCGCGAGCGGTAAGCATCAGGATCGGGACATCCGACCGTCGGCGGATCTCACGACACACGGCAATCCCGTCGATGCCGGGAAGTCCGAGATCCAAGAGGACGACGCGGGGTGCCCGTTCGTGCATTCGGTCGAGGCCGTCCTCACCCGAGATCGCATGTACGAGTGAGAACCCTTCGCGCTCGAGGTAGAGACGAAGCAGGTCGGCGATCTCGTCGTGATCTTCGATCAGCAACACCGTTCCGCCAGACAATCCCGGTCCCTTCGATCATGGCTTGTGCGGAGATCGTACGGCACGGTTGTAAGAAGAATGTGAGAGAGAGCTGACAGCTCTCAACACTCGTCGGCGAACTCCGCCGCGGCCGCGATGGCGGTAAGAACGGCCGTGGCCTTGTTCACGCACTCCGCGTACTCCGTGGCGGGATCAGAGTCCACGACCACGCCGGCCCCGGCTTGAACCCATGCGGTGGTGCCGTTGATCACGCAGGTGCGCAAGCCGATCGCCGTGTCGACCGACCCCGAGAAGTCGACATAGCCGACCGCTCCCGCATACGGGCCGCGGCGCGTCGGTTCGAGGGTGTCGATGATCTCCATCGCCCGTACCTTCGGTGCTCCCGTCACGGTCCCATGGGGGAAAGTCGCCCTCAGGACATCCACCGGACCCACCTCGGGCATGAGCCTTCCCGAAATCCCCGACACGATGTGCATCACATGGCTGTAGCGCTCGATCACCATCAGATCGTCGACGGCGACGGTGCCGTACTCACAGATCCTCCCGAGATCGTTCCGAGCGAGATCGATCAGCATCACATGCTCCGCCCGTTCCTTTGGATCGACGAGCAGCTCGGCTTCGAGAGCCACATCTTCGGCCTCGGTCGCCCCACGCCGGCGCGTTCCTGCGATGGGCCGTGAGTAGGCAACACCGTCTCGTACCCGTGACATCAACTCGGGGGAGGAGCCGACGACGGCGAACTCACCGCTGCGAACGAGAAACATGAAGGGGGAAGGATTGATGAGCCGAAGCGCCCGATACACGCTGACCGCGTCCCCCGAGAACTCTGTTTCGAATCGCAGCGACGGCACGACCTGGAAGGCGTCACCGGCGCGAATGTGGGCGATCGCCTTGACCACCGCCTCCTCGAATTGCGCTTGGGTGAGGTTCTGGGTCGTCTGAGGTGTCGCGTCGAAGGTGGGACGGCGCCGCACCGTAACCGGGGGTTGGTCTGCCAACCGTGCCGCCGCTGCCGAGAGCGCCTCGACGGCGACGGTGTAATCCGCATCCGGATCGTCGGAGACGAAGACATTCCTGATCAGTGTCACGGTCTCGCGCAGTCGGTCGAACGCCGCAATACCCCCGCAGAACTGCCACAGCGATTCGGGGAGCCCACGATCATCGGGTGGACCGTCCCCAAGACGCTCGAGGTACCGGACGGTGTCGTACGCCAGCATGCCGACGGCGCCGGTATGAAGCGGGGGAACCGGTCCGGTGAATCCGAGCTCGGAAGGCGCCGGGACCGTGAACCGATCGATCAGTTCCGCAAGCACATCGAGGGGATCACCATCCTTGAGGGCAACGGAGGGGTCATCCAGCGAAGACACCCCGTCGATCGCCGTGAGCGTGAAGGCAGGATCCCAACCGATGAACGACCACCTCCCCCAGCGCTCGCCTCCTTCGACGGACTCCAGAAGAAAGCCGTCTCCATCACCGGTGAGCCTGCGGAACACCGACAACGGCGTCCAGGAATCGGCGAGGACCTCGATGGCAACCGGCACGACGCTGTAGCGCGAGGCGAGATCGACGAACGCGGCACGGTCGAGGTTCGGCTCCATGGAAGGGCGAGGCTACTCGGCGTGCGTCCGCAGCGGAATAGATGCGACCCGTCACCCTACATCTCTACACATCGGCGAGGCTGTCGAGGCCGAGCCATTGGAGAACATCCGCGAACCAGCTCGACAGGTCCGTGATGTTGCCAGACACCATCAACCAGCCGAAGAACGCAAGCAGCAGTCCCGAGATGACGGTGATCTGGGTGAGGTACCGCTTGACCCAGTTGAAGGCGGAGAACGCCTTCGTCAGAAGCAGCGATGTGAGCAGGAAGGGGATGCCGAGGCCGAGACTGTAGACGAACAGCACAAGCATCCCTTCGAGCACGGTGTCACGGTCCGCCCCCAACGCGAGCGCAGACGCGAGGAAGGGCCCGATGCATGGGGTCCAGCCGAATGCGAACGCTCCACCCATGATCGGCACGCCGATCAACCCGAATCGGGTCGCTCCACTCGACTCGATCCGGCGTTCCTTCATGAGCGGGAGGAGAAACGAAGGGGTCCACACCGCCGTGACAGCGATGAACAGCCCCATCGCGATGATGAGCCACCCTGCAATGACCGTGAAGACGGAGTTGTTGAGGAACGAGGAGAGTCCCGTCGCGCTGGCTCCGAGTGACACGAACACGACCGTAAAGCCAGCAACGAACAGCGCCGTGCGCATCACCACCCTCCGGGTCGACACCTGCCCCTGGGAGATGGCCTGCAAGTCGTAGCCCGACATCAGGGAGATGTATCCCGGGAGGAGCGGAAGGACACACGGCGAAACGAACGATGCCACACCGGCAAACAGGGCGGCAACGAGTGAGACTTCCACCGTGTTTCTTCCTTGGATCGGCTGCATCCACAACGGTAGGGATTGGGGGATTGTTCCCAACGAACACCCACAAGACCCACAACACCGGGATTCTGACGGTCGTTGGCTAACCTCCGCGTGCGTCCCCCAAACCATTGAACAGTTGAAGCCGTCATGACCGGGTCCGTCTACGGGCAACACAAGCAGCGAGCGCCGCGCCTCACACCAGCCGCACGGCGCATCATCTTCCTGACCGCCATCATCGGCTTTGTCGCCGGATTCGCCGGGAGCGAGATGTCTCACACGCTCCCATTCGCTCGCACATCCCTCCAGCTCTCCGAGGGGCAGATGAGCACCGTGTTCGCCGTTGTGCGTGCCGTGTCGCTCGTCGGAGTCCTGTTGACGATGATCGCCGATCGGTCGGGAAGGCGTCGACCGCTGCTGGGGGCGTTCGCCCTCGTCTGTCTTGCGAGCGCCCTCACCGCCTTCGTCCCTTCGGTCGTCGCATACACCGTGTCGCAGTCGGCCGTCCGCGTCGGGGTTGTGGCGATCGCTTCGATCTCGATCGTGCTCATCGCCGAGGAGGTCCCTGCCGGGTCTCGGGCCATGGCCCTCGGTTTCTACGGTCTCTCCGGTTCGATGGGAGTCGGCTTCGGACTCCTCCTTCTCCCGATCGCCGAGGGCACCGACAACGCGTGGCGCATCCTGTTCGGCCTTGCATCGCTCGGCCTTCTCGCCTTTCCGCTCTTGAACCGTTTCCTGCCCGAGTCCAGAGCCTTCACGCCTGCTCCGCCTTTTCCCTTCGTCAAGGCACTCGGCATGGGTCTCAACAAGCACTTCTGGCCACTGGCCGGGGTCGCTTTTTTCGTCGCTGCCTTCTCAAGTCCCGCCTTCGACTTCGTCCTGGAACGGTTGATCAACGATCTCGCGTGGGATGCGTCCGCCGCAAGGTTCCTCCTCATTCTGTTCTCGGGTGTCGGAACGGTCGGCCTTCTCGTCGGTGGCCGCCTCGCCGACCGTGTCGGCAGGCGCCAGACCTCGTCGCTTGCGCTCGCCATCGGGCTCGTCGGAGGGGTCGGGTTCTACACCCTCGACTCGGGATGGTTCCTCGCCGCGGCGATCTTCCTCGCGACTCTCGGCGCCACGATGCTGGCGCCGTCGATCGCTGCGCAGCGTGCCGAGCTGTTCCCGACGAGGCTCCGTGCAACGGCAGGCGGATGGCTGACCAACATCGGCATCATCGGGTCGATCGCGGGCTTTCTGTTCGGAGGGTTCATGATCGACCGGTACGGACTCACCACAACCGTTGCAGTGCTTGGGGCCGGGCTCGTGATCTCGATCCTGTTGATCCTCAGGCTCCCCGAGACGCGGGGGATGGATCTCGTACGACGCCGAGCGGCCCCCAGCGATGCCAACCGGCGAGTGCAAACAACCTGACCAGCGTCAGCACGCCGAGGGACGCCCAGACCCCGACGAGCGAATCGCCGAATGCCACGAGACAGATCACCGTCGCGATCCCGGCGACGACCATCGACACGGCGAGATATCGAAAGGCCGATGCGCCGATGCCGACCCCGTCCCAGACATACACCAAGGCGGTCAGGGGCTGGAGCACGATCACGAAGATGTAGATGTCCGAAAGCAACGATTCCACCGCGGGTTGGAGATCGAACAGGATGGGAAGCAGCGGAGCGGAAATGACGAGCATCACCGAAAGGCCGATGCCGGTGATCACACCAAGCGCGAGCAGCCGGTTCGCAAGCGATCTCGCCGCTGCGATGTTTCGCGTTCCGAAATCTGAACCGATCATCGCCTGAGCTGCGATGGCGTACGAGTCGAGGACGAAGGCGAGAAAGAGCCACACCTGGAGTGCGACCTGATGTGCCGCCGTTTCAGCGGTCCCGATTCGTGAGGCAGCGAAGGTCGTTGCCGTGATCGCTCCGAGCAGGGCAAGCGAACGAACAATCATCGGCCAGCCGGCGTGCAGCACATCACCGACGGGAAGAGACTCAAGCTTGCCGCGAAGAAGCCCCACGCCCAGCTTGACCCGATCGACGCCGAGGATGAGGACGAGGAACCACACGGCTGCGGTCGCGTGTGCGATCACGGTCGCCCACGCAGCCCCAGCGATGCCGAGCCCCAAGCCGAAGATCAGCAGCGGATCGAGAATCAGGTTCACGATATTCATCCCGACCGCGACCCACAGCGGTGTCGTCGTGTTCTGATGGCCCCGGTAGACACCATGTCCGACGGTGGTCAGGAGAAGCAATGGCAGTGAAACGAACCGGATCCTCAGGTACACCATGGCTTCGGATCCAACCGTCGGATCGGCACCGAACAGGTTGGTGATGGCCGGCGTCAAGGCGATGAAGACGAACCCGAGTCCTGCGCCGAGCGCGACGGCGATCCACATCGAACCGGTGGCGATCCGCCCAGCCTTGCCGAGTTTCCCCCGTGCGACCTCGCCGGCAATCAAGGGTGTGATCGTCACTTGGACGAAGTTGAATACGGAGAACACGGCAGCGAACACCGCACCAGCGATCGCGAGCGCAGCGAGCTGGGCCGTACCGAGCCGACCAACCCAGGCTGTGTCGACGATCGTCACGACAGGGTCGATCGCGAGGGTTCCCAACGCAGGCAGAGCCAGGACGACGATGGCGCGATCGCGTGGGTTTCGCCGAAAGGCCGTACGCAGCTCAGTGCTCATCGCGCGGGACGCGGCGTTTTCGGCTCGTATGGACAACGGTCTCGCAAGAAACACTCCCAGCACCGCGGTTTGCGCGCATCACAGAGGTCCCGACCGAACCGGATGATGGGCATCGAGACTCCCGACCAGCGCTTCTTCGGGAACAATTCCTTGAGATCTTCCTCGATTCGCACGGGATCGGTCTCGGCGGTGAGACCGAGCCGATTGACCACTCGCTTGACATGGGTGTCGACGGCGATCGCTGGGAGCCCCCACACTTCGGCAAGCACGACGGAGGCCGTCTTGCGACCGACACCGCGCAGCTTCACCAATTCGTCGAGATCGGCCGGGACCTTCCCGCCGTACCGATCGACGAGGTCGCCCGCGAGCGCGATGATGCTCTTGGTCTTCTGTCGGTAGTAGCCCGTCGAGTAGATGATCTGCTCGACCTCTTCGGGATTCGCGGCGGCAAGATCCTCCGGGGTCGAGTACGCGGCGAACAGTTGAGGCGCCACCCGGTTGACATTGTCGTCCGTCGTCTGCGCGGACAGAACCGTGGCAACGAGGAGCTGCCACGGGTCCCGGTAGTCCAGCGCGGTGCCGACATCGGGATATCGCCGTGTGATCCCGTTCAGGATCACCGAGGCGTTGCGCTTGTCGTCCGTGGTGAAGGTACGATCGCCACCCTTGGATGCGGTCATGAGCAACGATGCTACCTATGGTGTGGTCCGGCGATGATTCCTGACGAAACGACGATTGCGGCGCTCCGTCGCGAGTATGCACGGTGCTTCGGCTGCGGAGCCGACAACGCCATCGGTCTGCATCTCGATGGGTTCACCGTCGACAACGGAACCGTCACGGTGCCATTCGTGCCGAGACAGGAGTTCTCCGGATTCGACGGCATCCTCCACGGTGGTGTCATCGCGACGGCGCTCGACGAGATTGCTGCGTGGGCTGCCATGCTGACCGAGGGTGTGTTCGTGTTCACCGCGAACCTCGACATCCGTTTCCGAAGGAAGGCTGAGACATCCGCAACCTTCCTCCTCACGGGGCGGGTCATCGAACGGCGGGGCAAGCGGCTGTCCATCGAAGGGGCGATGGCAACCGGCGGAATCACCGTTGCTGAGGCATCGGGCCTCTTCGTGGTAGCGGCCCAAGTGCCGCATGAGGCGATCTGAGCATGAACGGATGCCTCAACTCACCGGTCGGCGTCGGTGGCGTGTGAGCATGCGCCAACACCCTGCAATACCGAAGCCGAGGCCACCTGCGAGAGCACCGAAGACCAAGGCAAGCTCAAGCAGGGTGAACAGGGAGGTCTCGCAGGTACCGAGCCCGTCCGGACACAGCCCGAGCCCTGAGCCGCCCGTGACGAGATCGACGAGCACGACGGCTGGGAGGACCACGACGGCAGCGAGGAGCACGATGAGTGCACCGAGTACGACTCGAACAGCGATCATCCCTCGGAGGCTACCGCCGGGCACCGATTGCCGACGGACATCGGCTCCGGTACGGTTGCCGACATCGAATCCGGCGATTCGCGCGGGGCAACAATGACAGCAGATCCGGTCTTCCATATCGAGGAATTCACCGATTCGGAACTCGCCATCCTCAATCGCCATTTCACGAACACGGACCTTCCGGTGTTCGGGATCATCGGACTCCCTGAGGTCGTCAAGGGTGCGCTGTTCGCCCGTTACAGTCGCTCACCGAAGTCGATTCGCAGGCTGTTCCTCGACGAGTTCGCGTCCGAGGCATCGTTCGGCCTCGACGCCGACCCGGCTGGCTCCGTGAGTCATGTCGGCGTGGCACGGGCGCAGCAACTGTACGACCGGGTCTTCACCCAATACGGCGATGACTCCGTCGCACAGCTCGGCGGAGCCCACATCGCGGTCGAGCAGGCCTCGAACATCCTCACCAAGGTGCTTGAGTGGGGACGGCTCGCCTCGTATCTTGAGCAGTCGACGCGCTACATCTTCTACGACAAGCAACTCGGTGGGAGGTACCGCTACCACATTCCTTCCGAGATCGACACGGTGGGTCTCACCGACCGGTATCGACACGACATGGACAGGTCGTTTGCGACCTACTCGGATGTGGTGGCCCGACTCGTCGAGCACTACGAAGCCCTGTACCCGAAGGCCGACGGCGACTCGGACTATGTATGGCGATCGACGATCAGAGCAAAGGCATGCGATGACGCAAGGGGACTCCTTCCGGCTTCGACGACCTCGAATGTGGGGATCTTCGCTTCCGGCCAGGCCTACGAGGCGCTGCTGGTTCGGATGCGGAGCCATCCTCTGCAAGAGGTGCGGATGTGTTCCGACCTCATCCTCGGTGAGCTGCGAAAGATGATCCCCGCCTTCATGAAACGGGTGGATGTCCCGGACCGCGGCGGGGCGTGGTCACGGTACTTCACGGAGATCGCCGAGGCGATGGGGAACCGTGCCGCAGTGCTCGGTGTCGAGCCTGACCCGGCTCCGATCGTGACCCTCGTCGATTTCGACCCACACGGTGAGCAAAAGGTGGCCGCCGCGGCCCTGTACGCCCACACCGATCTCCCGGATGCCCAGATCAGGGGACTCGTCGATGACATGACCGACGACGAGATCGATGCAATCTTCACGGCCTTCGTTGGGGACCGTACCAACCGGAGACACAAGCCCGGCCGCGGCATGGAACAGACCTATTACCGGTTCGATGTCCTGTGCGACTACGGGATCTTCCGCGATCTTCAACGGCACCGCATGCTGACGATCGAATGGCAGGATCTCACCACCGACCACGGATACGCCACACCGCCTGCCATCGACGACATCGGTGCGCGTGCAATGTGGGACGAGGCCATGGAACGGGCAGCACTCCTCGTCGAGGACATCACCCACAGCATCTCTCGAACCGTGGCGCAATACGCCGTTCCGTTCGCCAGCAGGATTCGATTCGTCATGAACCTCAACGCGAGAGAAGCGTTCCACCTCATCGAACTCAGAACCCAACAGGGCGGCCATCCCGACTATCGGCGCGTCTGCCAAGAGATGCACCGAGCCATCGCAGAGGTGGCAGGGCATCGACGGATCGCAGAGGCCATGTCCTTCGTCGACCACAGCGAGTACGACCTCGCCCGCCTCGAAACCGAACGAAAGGCCGCATCACGGCGCGCCGCCGCCGGAATCACCGACCCGTCGGTCTAGTGCTCTGTCGCTCGGGAGCGATCACCACTAGTCGCCCGAAAGCGGAATTCGAAGAACGAGCTCGCCGTCTTCAACCGTCCACGAAGCGGCGGCAACAAGCGAATAGTCCAGGTAGTCCTTCTCGGCGGATTCGATGAACACCCGCCGGGCATCCCCCTCGAGCGGCGGAACACCCCGCTCACGAACCGCTCTCGCTCGCCGTTCGAAACGCTCGAGGAACTCGTCCATGTCAAGCTGAGCCACAATGCCATCCTTGATCGACCGTGATGATCGTAGGCAGGTGCACCGCGGCTTGTGACGGTACGATCCGCCCATGGCCACATCCGAGCTTGTTCTCGTCTCAGGCAAGGGAGGCACGGGCAAGTCTGCGCTCACGGCGGCCCTTGCGATCGAACAGGCACGAAGGGGTCGTCGTGTCCTTGCCGTCGACCTCGGGTCAGGTCTCGGACTCGGCGCGCATCTCCGAGTGACTGCCCTCGACTACCGGCCGGTCCAGGTCCGGCCGGGCCTGTGGGCGATGACGATGGTGCGTGCCGCCGCCCTCGACGAATACCTCAAGACCCAGCTCAGGGTTCCCCACGGAGCTCCAACCGGCGCCGTGACGGCTGCGCTCAATGTGCTGGTCGACACGGCTCCGGGAGTTCGGGAGATCATCTCGATCGGCAAGCCGATCTTCGAGCTGTGGAAACACGAGTGGGACGCCGTCCTCGTCGACACGCCTTCCCTCGGACAGTTCCAGTCATATCTCAGGGCACCCGAGACCATCGCCGCGATCGTTCCGACGGGGAATGTCCAGCGCCAGGCGGCAGAGCTCGCCACCACACTCGCCGACCGCGACACGACGCGGGTGGTGCTCGTGACGACACCCGCGGAGCTTCCCGTGATAGAGACCATGGAAGCGATCGCGACGATCAGAAACGAGGGTCTCTGTCCCCCGCCGACGGTCGTCGTCAACCGCCTCGTGACGACGATGTCCATCAGTGACGATGCCATCGCCACGCTCCCGGAAGGTCCGTTTCGCGACGCCGCCATCCATCAACGCTCCGTCGAGCGCCTCCAGGAGCACTGGCTCGAGATGTTGGACTACCAGGCCACGCTCCCGTATCTGATGGGCGTCCTCACACCGGGAGAAGTAGCGCTGCGTCTTGCGGACTCCTTGGAGATGCTATGACCACCACGGTGATCGTCACCGGGGCCGGAGGGGTCGGGAAGACAACGCTGTCAGCAGCCCTCGGTGTGGCGTTCGCGCGGTCGGGCTCAACGACGCTCGTGATGACAATCGACCCTGCCCGCCGACTCGCTGATGCCCTCGGACTCGATGCCCTCGGAGACGATCCGCATCGGGTGGCGTCCGAACCGAACCTGTTTGCGGCGATGCTCGATGTGGCCGCGTCCTGGGAGGCGATCATTCACCGGTACGCCGAACCGGATGTCGTCGACCGTCTCCTCGTCAATCCCTACTTCAGGGCGATCGCCGACCGGTTCCCTGCGGCGCAGTCATACGCCGCGGGTGAGCGGATGGCCGAACACATCGAGTCGGGGCGTTTCGACGCGATCGTCGTCGACACGCCCCCATCGGCCGGGGGCATCGACTTCTTTCTCGCACCGGCGCGGACCGGACATCTGCTCTCGGGACGGCTCCTGCGGTGGCTGACCGGCACACGGGTTCCGGGGCGATCGGTGCTGTATCGATTCACCGCGCGCCCGATGCTCCGACTTGCCGATACGGTGCTCGGGGGACCGATGTTGTCCGAGGTTGCCGACTTCCTGCTGGACCTCGGCACGATGTACGACCGTCTGACGGTTCGTTCCAAGACCATCGAGCGACATCTGCGCAACGCCGAGACGCTCATTGCAACAACGGCGGATCCAACGCCGATCCACGAAACTCGACGATTCTTCGATGAGCTCGCTGACATCCGGATCGAGCCTGCCGCCATACTTTTCAACCAGATGCTGCCCGCCTCGTGGGTCGCGGCGGCGAAGCGGAACAAGCCACCGATCGTCGAGGATGCCGCGCTCGGGGAGGTCGCCGCCGCCAACCTGAAGCGATGGGCAGGCGAAGCACAGCGACAGGCAGACGCCGCCACCGAGCTCTCCGCGAGACACGGGCTGCCAGTCCACGAGGTGATGTGGAGGGTGCCACCACCGGCAACGCTCGACGATCTCGCTGCGTTGGTCTCCGACATCCCCCTGCCGTCGACCTGATCACATCACCGACTGCGGTCCGAACAGCTCACGCAGTTCGGCGAACAGGCCTGAGCGCGGGTCGACCGAATGCTCAGGGCTCACCCTGACGATCCGCTCACCCTTGTCCCCCGTCATGTGGATGTATACCGGTGCCGCACCGGGATGGTTGGAGAGCACGGTCTTGAGTTTCTCTGCGACCGTCGCCGACATGCGCGACGCAGACACCCGCACCCTCACACTCGTGTCACCACCGAGCTGTGGCTCGGTGACTCCCTGCACGATGAACTTGATCGAGTCCCCCGCGTGGTCGACCCTGCCGCGCAGGACGAGAACCGCATCCTCTGCGATCATCGGTCCGTACTCCTCCACGACATTGGGGAACGCAACCGCCTCGACGGTGCCGGTGAGGTCCTCGACGGTGAAGTACACCATCGGCTTCTGTGCGCGGGTGAATCGACGGTTGAGTCCGCTGATGACCCCGCCGATCGTCGCCTGGGAACGGTCTTCACGCTCCCATAGGTCGGGAATCGCGGTGTCGGTCATCGCTCGCATCGTCTTCTCAACACCCAACAGCGGATGGTCCGAGATATAGAGTCCGAGCATCTCCTTCTCGAACCCGAGCCGCACCTTCTTGTCCCACTCGTGGTGCGGAATCTCGGGACGAACCTCGGCCATATCCGCAGCATCGCCCCCGAACAGGCTGAACTGTCCAACCTCTTCGGCTCTGCGCCGCGCCATGGTGGCATCGACAATCTGGAGCGCAACCTCCAGCAGTCCTCTTCGTGAGCGGTGAAGGTTGTCGAACGCCCCCGCCTTGATCATTGACTCGATCGTCCTCTTGTTCAGGACCTGCACATCGACCCGGTCGATGAAATCGAAGAAAGACGCGAAGAGACCGTTGTTGTTGCGCTCGGCAACGATCAGGTCGGTGACGGCCTCACCGACATTGCGCACCGCTGAAAGGCCGAAGATGATTCGTCCCTCGTGCGCGAGGAAGTCCCGTTCTGACACATTGACGCCAGGGACATCGACATCGATGCCCATCATTCGGCATTCGTGGAGGTACGCGGCGGTGCGGTCCTTGTTCGATTTCGCGGAAGTCAACAGCGCAGCCATGTACTCAACCGGGTAGTGAACCTTGAGCCATGCGGTCTGGTAGGCAACCAGGGCGTACGCGGCCGAGTGACTCTTGTTGAACCCGTACCCGGCGAACTTCTCGATGAAGCCGAAGAGCTCCTTGCCGAGATCCTCGCCATAGCCCTTCGCAATACAACCGGCGACGAACTTCTCTTTTTGTTCGCGCATCACCGATGGGATCTTCTTGCCCATCGCCTTACGGAGGCTGTCGGCTTCGATCATCGAGAAACCCGCGATGTTCTGTGCCGCCTGCATCACCTGCTCCTGGTACACCATGATCCCGTAGGTGCCGGACAGGACGGGCTCGAGATCGTCGTGGAGATACCCGACAGCCGATTTCGCATTCTTCCGATCGGCGTATTCCAGGTGCATGCCCGCAAGCAGCGGTCCTGGCCGGTACAGGGCGTTGAGCGCGATGAGATGCTCGAATCGGTCCGGCCCGAGGTTTCGCATGAGCGCCCGCATCGGACCCCCCTCGAACTGGAAGACCCCCATCGAATCGCCTGCTCGGAACATCGCGTACACCTCGGTGTCGTCGAGCGGAACACCGTCGATGTCTGGTCGTTGTCCGGTGTTGCGCTCGATCAGTTCGAGTGCCCGCTCGATCGTTGCAAGGTTGCGAAGCCCGAGGAAGTCCATCTTCAGCAAGCCGAGCGCCTCAACGCCATACATCTCGTACTGGGTGACGATCTCGGCGTCCTCGCCTTTGCGCTGGATCGGAACGATGGTCGTCAACGGGTCCGGTGAGATCACGACAGCCGCCGCGTGGATCGAGTCCTGTCTCCGGAGCCCCTCGAGGCCCCGGGCCGTTTCGATGATCTCGCGCGCGCCGTCGAGGGAGTCGAGCAGTTCGCGAAGGCCCGCCGCGGCGTTGTAGTAGTCCCGATCGTTCTCAGAGGCTCCGGGTTCGGGTTTGGTGAGGCACTGGTCGATCGTTGCGTCCTTGCCCAGGATCGGCGGCGGCATGGCCTTCGCAAGCTGGTCACCGGTGCTGTAGGGGAAGTTCAGCACCCTCGCAGCATCCCGGATCGCCTGCTTCCCCTTGATGGTGGAAAAGGTGATGATCTGGGCGACATGATCCGAGCCATATTTCTGGGCCGTGTAGCGGATCATCTCTGACCGGTAGCGCTCATCGAAATCCATGTCGATATCCGGCATCTCGCGTCGGCCGGGATTGAGGAAGCGTTCGAAGATGAGGCCGTACTCGATCGGATCGAGGTCGGTGATCCTGAGACAGTACGCAACAATCGACCCCGCGGCGCTGCCCCTTCCTGGGCCTGTCCTGATGCCCTGTGACGCTGCGTACGCGATCAGGTCCCACACGATGAGGAAGTACGACGAGAACCCCATCTCGGAGATCACCCGAAGCTCGTATTCGATCCTTTCGGCGTGGACGGCGCCGAGAGATCCGTAGCGCTCGGCGGCACCTGCCATCACCAACTCACGGAGGTACGAGTCCTCGTCGTGGCCGTTCGGGACGGTGAACCGCGGAAGGAGAGTCCGGTCGAGTTCGAGATCAACCCGTGCGCGTTCGGCAATCAGGAGGGTGTTGTCGCACGCCCCGGGATACCGGTCCTCGGGAAACAGCGCCCGCATCTGCGCGGCGGACTTGACATAGAACTCCTGGGAATGGAAACGGAACCGATCCTCGTCGGACTTCAGCGATCCCGTCTGGATGCACAACAGAGCATCGTGCGCGTCGGCTTCGTGCGCATAGGTGTAGTGCGAGTCGTTGGCGGCGAGGAGCGGGATGTCCACCTTGGCCGCAATGGTCAGCAGGTCATCCATGATCTTGTGCTGGGCCGGTATCCCATGATCCTGCACCTCGATGAAGTAGTTGCCGGCACCGAGGATGTCCTTGTACATGGCTGCTGCGGCCACCGCGGCGTCGAAGTCCCGTTCCTGTCCGCGCTGATCCTCGTCGGTCCTCTCGTCGACACCGAGCAGTTGCGGGACATGGCCACCGAGGCACCCGGTTGTCCCGATCAGGCCCTCGGCGTGCTCGGCCAGCAGCTCCTTGTCGATCCTCGGCTTGTAGTAGTACCCGTCCAGGTAGGCCTTCGACGCGAGCTGCATCAGGTTGCGATACCCGGTGTCGTTCTCGGCGAGAAGCGTCATGTGGTACTTCTTGTCATCGCGTCGCGCGAGACGGTCGAACCGTGAACCGGGCGTGAGGTACGCCTCGATGCCGACGATGGGGTTGACGCCAACGGCTCGTGCAGCCTTGACAAAGTCGATCACACCGTACATCACGCCATGGTCGGTGATCGCGACGGCTGGCTGGCGGTCGGCAGCAACGGCCGAGACGAGATCCGAGACCCGAGCTGCACCGTCGAGCATCGAGAACTCGGTGTGCACATGGAGATGCGCGAAGCTGTCAGTCACTCGAGTCCCTTATCCGAATCACATGCATGTAAGCAGCCCTTGCGGACATCTGCAGGAATGACCCAGCTGCGTTGTTCGCCACGCTGCGAACCCGAAGACACCTGCCAAACCTAAGGTAGTGGCGCGTCGGCGATCACCGGTGATCCTGCCTTCGGACGGCACCGACGGACTGCACACAAGGAGCGCTCATGGGTGTCGTTGGCATTCTCACAGGAGGGGGCGACTGCCCCGGCCTCAACGCCGTGATCCGCGCCGCGGTGTGCCGTGCGGGCGAGCACGATCTCGAAGTCGTCGGCATCAGGGATGGATGGGACGGCCTCATGCAGGACCGCGTCGTCCCTCTCGACCGCGACGCCGTGCGAGGGATCTTGGGCCGCGGAGGAACCATTCTCGGCACCTCGCGGAAGGACCCCTATGTCCACGGCGAGGGTCTCGCGAGCTGTCAGGAGGCCATCGACAGCAACGGCATCGAGCAGCTGATCGTGGTCGGTGGCGACGGAACCCTTCGGTCCGCGAAGCGCCTCGCCGATGAGGGGCTTGCCATCATCGGGGTGCCAAAGACGATCGATAACGACATCGCTGGGACCGATGTCACCTTCGGCTTTGCGACTGCGGTGCAAGTCGCCACTGACGCCATCGACCGACTCGTGACGACGGCGGAAGCTCACAACCGCGTGATCGTCGTCGAGGTCATGGGGAGAACCAAGGGCTGGATCGCGACACACGCGGGCATCGCAGGTGGCGCCGACTATGTGCTGATTCCCGAATTCGAATACGACATCGACACGGTCGTTTCCTCGCTCCGAGCACGCCACCGCGGCGGGCACCGCTACTCGATCGTGGTCGTTGGTGAGGGGGTGTCCCCGCCGGATGGCTACGGCGACAGCCAAACTCGACGCGATGTCTTCGGATTTGAACGGCTCGGCGGAGTTGCCTATTCGGTGGCAGCGGCCATCGAGGACCGCACGAGCTTCGAGACGCGAGTATCGGTTCTCGGACACATGCAGCGGGGTGGTACGCCGGTTGCCTCCGATCGGGTGCTCGCCACCCGCCTGGGTGTTGCGGCCGCCGACTGTGCGGCCGAAGATCTCACCGATGTCATGGTTGCGGTACGCGGTGAAGAGATCGTGCCGGTTCCCCTCGAGGTCGCCTGCCGGGACATCAGAGGTGTCCCCGAGCAGCTGTATCGCACCGCCAAGACCTTCTTCGGGTGATCGTCAGGGCTCGATGGCGACGCGTCATGGCGCTGTCGTGGACTCCCGTGGTGTTCCAACGAGCTCGACGAACGCCTCCTCCAACGCGACGGTGATGAGCTGCGGGTCGGCAATCAGGTCGCGGTCGGTGTTGAGCCCGATGTAGACCCGTCCCATGAGTGAGAACATCGCAATGCCGACTCCGTGGCTCTCCCACAGCGGAACCAACGGGTAGGTCGCGAGCATTGGGGAGCCCGCCATGAAGAGAGGAAACTGTGGCCCCGGCACATTCGTGACGGTCATGTTGAAGGGCCTCGCGCGGGATGCGAGCCGGGCCGCAAGCGACACCACAGCCGCGGGAGCCCCTGTCGAGATCGACACCAGCGTCGAAGCTCCGAGCGCCTGATCGGTCTCCTTCAGTTCCTTCGTCGCGTCGTGGATGGCGGCGATTCGTCGTGCCGGATCGGCCTCGCCGATCGGCAACGCCATGAGCCACATCGCGACCCGATTGCCCATCGTGCCGCGTTCGTCCCTCGTCCGAACCGAGACCGGCGCCATGATGCGGAACTCGGTGGCCACGAGCTCGTCGTGGGTCATGCCCGCAACCGACATCAGATACGACCTGATGCCTCCCGCAACGATTGCGAGCATGACATCGTTCACGGTGGCACCGTGCTCGGACTTGACCCGCCTGATCGCATCGAGGGGCAGATCGAGCCATTCGAAGGATCGGCCCGGCCCGATCGGCCCGTTGAGTGGCGTGCGATCCGTGGGAGTGAGCCAACCCGACGACAGCGACGCCATCGCGGCGCGGAGGCGATGCCGCAGGGAGGCTGCTCCTTCGCCGATGCTTCTTCCGATGTGGGCGAGGTCTGCAAGCCCGGCAACCACGGTGGAGATAGAACGGGCGAGTTCCCGCACGGCGAGTTCTGTCCCGTTCGGCACCGGCCTGGGAGTCCATGGCGAAGGCGGTTCGAGTTCGACGGACTCGGAGAAATCGAGTATTACCGCCATCAGATCGATGCCTGATATCCCATCGATCATGCAGTGGTGGATCTTCGTGATGATCGCGAATCCCCCGTTGGCGAGGCCTTCGACGATGTTGAGCTCCCACAGGGGCTTTGAACGATCGAGTTGTTGGGACATCAACCGGCCCACAAGCCCCTTGAGCTGGTCGTCGCTGCCGGGGTGGGGAAGCGCGATGTGCCGCACATGGAAGTCGAGATGGAAGTGCTCATCATCGACCCAGACCGGGTGGGCTTCTATGGGGATCGTGGCAAGCCGCTGGCGATACCGGGGAATCAAATGCAGCCGCGACTCGATGAGTCGCCGTATGGCGTCGATGTCGACTCCGTTGTCCCCGGTCGACGGTCCGGGCCCGAACAGCGCGACGGCTCCGACATGCATGTGGGTTGTTCGTGATTCGAGCGCAAGGAACGAGGCATCGAGATTGGAGAGTCGTTCATAGTGCACGCTCACAAGGGGGCTCCGTCGAGATCGGCCACGGATCCGGCGGCAGGTTCGCCGAGGACGGCAAGGCTATCGCACAAGTCGGTCGGGAGTTGCGAGGTAATGCTGATGGGCTTTCCGGAACGAGGATGGTCGAACATCAGTTGCCTTGCATGCAACCACGGACGGCCGGGATCTCCCGCCACACCGACGCGCCCGTAGGCTCCATCACCGACGATCGGGTGGTCGATCGACCGCATGTGGACGCGTATCTGATGGGTTCGCCCCGTCTCGAGCTCCACGGACAGAAGCGTCGTGTCAGGGCTGGACCACCATGCGAGCTTCCGATAGTGGGACACGCTTGGACGACCGTCCCTCGTGACGCGCATCCTGGTTCGATGGACCGAATCCCTCCCGATCGGGGCATCGATCGTTCCCGTCAGGTTCGTGAAACTGCCGAGCACGAGGGTCAGATATCGGCGATGGATACGCCGCTGGCGCATCATGGAGATGAGCCCCTCGTAGGCCTCGGTTGTCCGTGCAACGACGAGGAGTCCCGATGTGTCACGGTCGAGCCGGTGGACAATTCCCCACCGGTCCTGCTGACCCACGCCGACGATCTCAGGGAATCTCGCGATCAACCCGTTGACGAGCGTACCGTGGTTGGTTCCCGGGCCGGGATGAACCACCACACCAACCGGCTTGTCGACCACCAACAGCCAGTCGTCCTCGTGGAGAACATCGAACGGGACCTCTGGATCCGGAGCCGGCGCCGTCATCTCAGAGGGAGCTTCGACCCACAGGTCGGTACCGCTCGGGAAGCGATCAGAAGGCTTGACCTTTCCCTCGACGGTGGTGACCCCTCCCCCGTCGATGATCCTGCGCACATCGGCCCGCGACCGTTCCACGAGCACGGCAACAACCTTGTCGACGCGCTCTCCGCCCATGTCGGAGGGCACGGTGATGTGGACCGTGTTCACTGCCTCGGCATGAACGACACGAGGAGCAGGAGCCCCACCCCGATGGTGATCGCCATGTCAGCCACATTGAAGGTTGCGAAGAACGAGAAGTCGATGAAGTCGATCACGGCACCATCGAAGAATCCTGCGCCCCTGACGATCCGGTCGATGAGGTTCCCGACCGACCCGCCCAGCACCATGCCAAGTGCAACGGCCTCCCAGCGCCGAGAGGCGTCCCTGAGTACGACGAGAATCGCGATCACGACACCCGCCGCCACGATCGCAAGGATTGGGCCCCCACCGGAAAACATGGAAAACGCAGCACCGGTGTTGCGGGTCAGCCGCAGCTGCAGAAAGCCGTCGATGAGGGCGATAGGACCGTCGGAGAGGGCCGAAATGGCGAGAGCCTTTGTGACCTGATCGATCACAACAACCAGCCCGGCCACCACGACGGCGACACGCACGGCGCTCAGCCTCGGCTGGCGGCCTCCACGGTTGTCGTCGCGTGCGGCAGTGCTTCGAGTCGCGCGACCGGTATCGGCTTCCCGGTTATCTCGCATGTTCCGTACAGGCCTTTCTCCATTCGGTCCTGGGCGTGACGCACCTGGATGAGGAGATCCCTCGCGTTCTGCACCATGGTCAAATCCATCTCGATCTCGACGGCGATCGCCCCGCCGTCGACATTGTCGGGATCGGCGCTGCGGTCAGCTGATCCCTCCGACAGGCGCGCTTGTTCTCTCGCCTGGTCGTGTTCGGCAATGATCCGTTCGAGGCGTTCTCGCTCCTCGGCGAGTTTTCGCCTGAGCTTCTTGAGCGTCGATGGTGCAAGTTGTCTGGCCACGCAACCTCCCCGGGGCCAAGAAGGTAGCACGACGCACGACATGACGGTTCACCGTTCGGGTTCGCACCCCGCCGGTACCGTCGATAGGGTGACGAAGTGGCAGGTGCCGGTGCAGTTCGCGAGGTTCGAGGCAGGGTTGCCGTGCGGGTGTTGGTCGTCCCGAACGCCACACGAAGCGAGATCGTGGGCCCCCACGGCGATCGGATCAAGATTCGCGTTGCCGTGCCGCCCGAACGCGGCAAGGCAAACGCTGAAGTGTGCAGGCTTCTCATCGACACCACCGGGGCGGTAGCTGCCGAGGTGACGAATGGGCTGACGAGCCGGACGAAGACGATCGCCCTCGGGGGCATCTCGTCCGAAGCGGTTCGTCGCGCACTCGCGCGACCCGTGCCGTTGTCCGACGGAACGATGTGAATCACACCGTCGGTATGCTCAAGGTGCTGTGACGAGGCCCCTCGATGGGACATCCCCTCCGAGCTGCGGGAAGAACGCAGGACGCTGCAACTAGAACCCGCCGGTTCGCCCTCGTATGGGCCAATGAAGTGGCCGGTGAACGCCGGCAAGCCGGGTGGTACCGCGGTCCCCCCGTCCCGGCACCGTGAGGTGAAGAGACGAGGACAAGACTGTGGCAACCGAATCATCGTTCGTCGGCGTACCGGCCGCAGACTTCCCACAACTCGACGCGAGAGTCCTCGCGTTCTGGGAATCCATCGATGCTTTCGGCACCTCGGTCTCCAAGCGGCGGGACGCCCCTGAATACACCTTCTACGACGGACCGCCGTTCGCCACCGGCTCACCGCACTATGGCCACATCCTCCAAGGTGTCGTCAAAGACATCGTCCCCCGCTACTGGACCATGCGCGGCTATCAGGTCGAGCGCAGGTTTGGTTGGGACACCCACGGTCTCCCCGTCGAGATGGAGGTCGAACAGCAACTCGGTGTGTCGGGACCAAAAGAGATCGCCGATCTCGGCATCTCGGTCTTCAACGAAGCGTGCCGAACGATGGTCGACACGACAACCGAAGAGTGGTACGACATCACGGCGAGAATCGGAAGGTGGGTCGATTTCGACAATGCGTACAAGACGATGGACTTCGAGTTCATGGAGAGCGTCTGGTGGGTGTTCGGGCAACTCTGGGAGAAGGACCTCGTCTACCGGGACTTCAAGGTGCTTCCCTATTCGTATGGCGCTGCGACGCCGCTGTCGAACTTCGAGGCGAACCTCGACTATCGGGATGTGGACGATCCGGCAATCACGGTCGGGCTTCGTGCGATCGAGAGCCGGGGACCGGTGTCCGAAGGCGACAGGCTGCTGATCTGGACGACGACGCCATGGACCCTTCCCGGGCACCTCGCGGTGGCCGTCGGTGCTGAGCATCGGTATGCCCGCGTCGCCGATCCCGACCACGATGGGATCTTCTGGGTGGGCGAGGACCGAATCGAAGCCGTTTTCGGTGGCGACGCCCAGGTGCTCACCACCGTGGCCGGTGCCGAGCTCGCTGGCGTCGCGTACGAACCACCCTTCGACTACTTCGCTGGCGAACGCGCCAACGGTGCGTTTGTGGTGATCACGGCCCCCGAGATCTCGGTCGATGAGGGAACCGGGCTGGTGCACATGGCGCCCGCATACGGAGAAGCCGACTTTGACGCCCTCAGCGGCGCAGGGATCGATGTGATCGTCGATCCGGTCGATGCCGAAGCGCGGTTCACACACGAGGTGCCCGAAGTGGAGGGCCTCAATGTCAAGGATGCCGACGAGCACTTGATGGGCTTGCTCGAAGCGTCCGGGAAGCTGTTCGACCGCACGACCATCAACCACTCGTACCCGTTCTGCTGGCGGACAGGCACCCCGCTCATCTACAAGGCGATTCCCACATGGTTCGTGGCGGTGGAGCGATTCCGGGACGACATGGTCCGCGTCAACGGCGATATTCGGTGGGTTCCCGAGGCGATTGGTGCGAACCGTTTCGGCAACTGGCTCGAGGGAGCGAGGGACTGGGCGATCAGCCGCAACCGATACTGGGGATCGTGCATCCCCGTGTGGGAGTGTGACACATGTGGCGAGCAGGTCTGCGTCGCGTCGCGCGACGAACTTCGGGAACTCTCCGGCACCTTCGTCGAGGACCTCCACAAGCACATCGTCGACGAGGTCACCTGGTCCTGCGCCTGTGGCGGCATCATGCGCCGCGTTCCCGAGGTGCTCGACTGCTGGTTCGAGAGCGGCTCGATGCCATACGCCCAGATCCACTATCCGTTCGAGAATGTCGAACGGTTCGAGGAGCGGTTCCCGGCCGATTTCATCGCCGAGGGGCTCGATCAGACCCGCGGCTGGTTCTATACGCTCCTTGTGCTTGCTACCGCGATTCGCAACGAGGCTCCGTTCCAGAACTGTGTCGTGACGGGCATGATCCTCGCCGAGGACGGACGCAAGATGTCCAAGTCGCTTCGGAACTACCCCGACCCGTCCCATGTCCTCGATGCCTTCGGAGCCGATGCCCTCAGGGCTTACCTCATCAACTCTCCTGTGGTGCGTGGGGAACCGCTCCGGTTCTCGGAGACAGGCGTGAGAGAGGTCGTGCGGACCGTGCTGCTCCCCCTGTGGAACGCCTACTCCTTCTTCGTCACCTACGCCACCGCCGACGGCATCACGGGGGCGGACCTACGGGCGGCGCCACCGCTCGAGGAGCGCCCGGAGATCGATCGGTGGATCGTCTCGGTGCTTCAGAGCCTCATCGCGGCCGTCAACCACGAGATGGAGGCGTACCGGCTGTTCTCGGTCATTCCCCCGATTATCGGATTCGTCGAGCACCTTACGAACTGGTACATCCGCAGGTCGCGGCGTCGGTTCTGGGCGCACCGGGGTGGTGACGACGATGCCGACAAACTCGCCGCCTTCGCCACCTTGTACGAGACCCTGACGACATTCGCTGCGGTCGCGGCCCCGGTACTGCCGTTCGTGACCGAGGAGCTGTATCGGGGCCTTGTGCGGCCGGTCGATGCGGACGCCCCGAAGAGCATCCATCATCTCGACTATCCCGAAGCTGACCCCGGAGCCATCGACGACGAGCTCGAGGCATCGATGCGGACCGTCCGTTCCGTTGTCAACCTCGGCCGCGGCCTGCGCAAGCGTGAGAGCATCCGCGTCCGTCAGCCCTTGTCGTCGATCACGGTCGTCACCCGCGATGCAGCCGAACAGAAGGCCGTACGCGACCACGAGGACTTGATCGCCGACGAGCTCAATGTCCGGTCTGTTCGGGTCCACACCGACGAGGCGGGCCTTGTCGACCTGAGGGCGAAGGCCGATTTCGCGGTGATCGGCCCACGATACGGAGCCGACACGAGGCGGGTGGCTTCCGCCATCGCGTCGCTCGACCATGCGACCATCTCGCGAATCGCTGACGGTGAAACCGAGACGATTGATGGGTTCGACATCACAGGGACCGACCTGATCGTCGAACGGGTACCGCGAGAGGGCACCGTGGTTGCGAGCGAAGGTTCGTTGTCGGTCGCCGTCGATGTTCTCGTCACCGACGAGCTCCGAATCGAGGGAACCGCTCGGGAGTTGATCAACCGCATCCAGAGCATGCGCCGCGACGAGGACCTCGAAGTCACGGACCGCATCGTCGTGACCTATTCGACATCGAGCTCCACGATCGCCGAGGCCTTCGAGGAGCATCGGAACCTGATCGCTACCGAGGTGCTCGCCGAAGAGATCGAGCGCATCGAGAACGAGGCCGGAGTCGAGCGCTCCGTCGACGGCGAAGCGATCCGCCTCTCGATCCGGGTCAGATGAACGCGTCGACGATCACCGGCACGAAGCGGATCACGAGCAGCAGAACGATCGGTGACAGGTCGAGCGCTGCACCGCCCACCCGAACCGGAGGGACAACGGCGCGGATGGGTCGCAGGAGCGGATCGATGAATCCGTTGAAGAACTCGTACAGGCGCCGGATGGGGTGATCCCACGCAACCCTTCCGAAGACCACGACATACGACAGGATGATCCACACGATGAGGGCAAGCGTGAGGACATTGGCAATCCAATAGAGGAAGGCCACTAACGATCGTCGCCGAACAGACCGAGCCGGGCGAGTCGCTCCTGTTCGGCCACTCCGAGCACCACGCCCGTTGGCGTCACGAGGATCACACCCTGGGCCGTCTTCGACATCTTTCCGTCGAGGGCATAGGTGAGTCCGGAGGCGAAGTCCACGATTCGACGAACCATATCGGGTTCCGTCGATCGCAGGTCGAGGATGACGGCACGACCGGCACGGATCGCGTCGGCGAGGCTCTGGGCATCCGAGAAGTTCCGCGCAACGATGATCTGGGATTCGGGATCGAGGTGCCGAGGTGTTGTCTCCATGGGGGTCCCGCCTGCGGTTGGATGGATGTACACACCGGCCTCGGCATGCCGCGGGTCCGTTGATACCGATCTGCGCGTTGCTGACGGCGGTTCCACGCGACGACCTGCGAGGGCACCGGGAGGGCGCACCCCGGCGGTCACCGAAGCGGTCTGCCCTCTCGCGTCGGCGGGCCGGTAGGCGGCATCCTTGGCAGGCGGCGGATCGATCGGGCGAATGTCCCCGACCCCCTGATCACCAAAGCCGGTGTCCTGCTCCTCTTCATCGACGAGGCCGAGGTAGAAAAGCGTCTTGTTCCAAAGCGTCGCCATCGGTGCCTACCTGTTCGTCTCGGAGCTGCGTTCGTTGCCAAAGATAGCCGTTCCGACGCGCACCGTCGTGGCACCTTCTTCGATGGCGACCTCGAAGTCGTGTGACATTCCCATCGAGAGCGTGTCAATACGATCATCGACCTCGCGGTATCTGTCGAAGATGTCCTTGAGGGCGGCAAACCAGCCGCGGGCGTCGTTCGGGTTGGCCACCATCGGGGGGATCGCCATGACACCACGAACGGCGATATGGGCTTCGGTCACGAGGCCGAGGATTCGATCGGCAGCGGCAGGATCGAACCCCCCCTTCTGCGGCTCGGACGCCATGTTGAATTGCAGGAGGACCGGCGTGTCCGAATGCTGCCACCGGTGAATGAGGTCGACGCGATCAAACGAGTGGAGCAGGGCGACATGCTCTGCGACATAGCGTACCTTACGCCCCTGGAGGGGTCCGATGAAGTGCCAGATGATGTCGGTCGGAAGGCCGGTCTCGATTCGGTCCCGAAGGCCCTGCTGACGGTTCTCGCCGAAGTCTCGCTGCCCCTTTCGATAGGCGGCAAGGACCGCATCGTTCGAACGGCCCTTCGACACCGCCACGAGGGTGATGTCTCCCTCGCTTCGGCCGCTGCGTCGCGCCGCAGAGGCGATTCGGCTCCGTACCGTCGTCAGTCCATCGGGATCCATGTCACGGTCACCTGTCTCGCTGATGTTTGGTCGCGGCGGTGTGATGCAAACCGTTCATCGTCCCGGGTGCATCCCCCGACCTCGGTGATGTCGACGCCGTCGAGTCGCGCGCGTACCGCTTCTGCGAGGTGCACGCTGTCGGTGCCCCATCTCGTTGTGGCACGGTGGCCACCGATTGCATCGATCACCTCAGGACCGACCTCGTAGCAGCATGGCCCGATATGCGGACCGATGACGGCACGCGAAGGGGGATCCCCGGCCTCATGCATGGTCTCGCCGGCGATCTCGATGATCCCGGCAGCGATTCCTCGCCAGCCCGCATGGACGATCGCTCGTGTCTCACCCCCGACGAGAACCAACGGCACACAGTCAGCGGTTCCCGCAACGAGGGGGAGACAGCGAGTTGAGGTGACGAGCCCGTCGGTCGCTTCGACCTTCCCTGCGCTTCCCACCCTCACGACGCGGGCTCCATGGACCTGCTCCATGGTCGCCCAGCCCGAAGAGATGTCGAGTCGCTGTGCGATACGCCTCCGAGCATCCATGTCGGAGCGCCCGTCCCCGTCGAGCGCAGTGCCGAATGCCACCCCCGGGATCCCGGGAGAACGGATCATCCCTTGACGAAGCCGGGGATGTCCATCGTGTCTTCGCCGGTCGTCTCGGGATCCTGTGCCGGATCGTCGAACAATGCCGGTCGAGTCGACCGAGATGTTCCCACCTGCGTCGAGAAGCCGCCTTTGCGGTCGCGATCGAACCCCGCAGCGATTGCCGTGACGCGCATTTCGTCTCCGAGCGTCTCGTCGAGCACTGCTCCGAAAATGATGTTGGCGTCCGCGTCGGAATGCTCCGCGATCAGAGTCGCCGCGCGATTCACCTCGTGGAGTGACATGTCCCGTGGCCCGGCGATGGACAGCAGCACACCGCGCGCGCCCTCCATCGAGGTCTCGAGGAGTGGGCTCGAAATCGCCTTCTCGGCTGCCTTCGTGGCTCGGTCGTCGCCCGTGGAAGTACCGATGCCCATCACCGCGGACCCTGCATCGGACATGACCGTCTTGACATCGGCGAAGTCGACATTGATGAGGCCCGGCGTCGTGATCAGTTCCGTGATGCCTCGCACGCCCGAGGTGAGAACCTCGTCCGCCATCCGGAAAGCGTCGGTGACGGGTGTCGTTTCGTCCGCGATGTCGAGCAGACGCTGGTTGGGGATGATGATCAGGGTGTCGACCGCGGACTTGAGCGCCTGAATGCCCTGTTCGGCCTGGACGGATCGGCGCCTCCCCTCGAACCCGAACGGTCTCGTCACGACCCCCACCGTCAGCGCACCGAGGGAACGCGCAACCTCCGCGACGATCGGTGCCGCACCCGTTCCGGTGCCGCCGCCCTCACCGGCGGTGATGAAAACCATGTCGGATCCCTCGAGCGCCTCAACGATCTCATCGCGGTGATCCTCAGCGGCCTCTCGCCCGACCTCGGGGTTCGCCCCCGCGCCGAGTCCTCGCGTTGCGTCCCTTCCGATATCGAGCTTGAGGTCGGCATCGGACATCAGCAGTGCCTGTGCATCGGTGTTGATTGCGATGAACTCGACGCCGCCGACACCGAGGTCGATCATCCGGTTGACGGCGTTGACGCCACCACCGCCCACGCCGATGACCTTGATCACAGCCAAGTAGGTACTGGGACTCTTGTTCTCCATCACAACATCCCTCTCCGGAAAGGTAGCGTCAACCTTAGTCCTCGGGTCGAGGTTTACGAGAGCCTTATTCCTCAACCTCAAGGAGAGGTTGAGGGTTGGTGATGGCAGGGCGACTCGGAGCGATCAGATTGATCACCGCATCAGGTTCGATCCCCGACTCCAAGAGCGCGACAAGGACCGCTGCCTTGTCCGCCATTTCCGAAGGTCGCCCGAGGATGATGCTGTGCCCGAGGAGGGTCGCGGCGAGCCCCTCTCCGTCGGTAGCGAGTTCGATCTGCGCGGCGAGATCGGCCGGAAGCGCAGCCGAGAACTCGAGGGCGCCGACGATCAGTGGGTTGGTCAGCGAGTAACCGGCGGTGACCGGCCCGGCGTCGATGCTGATGAGTGGAGCCCCATCCAACGGCGGCCCCGACATCAGCACCGATCCGTCGGACGCGACGCGTACCCAACCGTCTGCTGCACGGACCGTTGCGAACGGTGTGTGTTCGGCGACCGCGATGGCGACGGTTCCTGGCCAGCTGACATCAACGGTGGCATCGCGCACCCACGGGTCGGCTTCGATCGCGGCTTCGATCGCGCCTGCGTCCACATCGATTGTCGGTGTTCCTTGCCCCATTCCGAGCATGGCCACACTCGCAGCGGGATCGGACGCCGACGCACCGGTGATGGTCACCGATCGGATTGAAAGGATCGGACTGCGAATCAGCCATACCCCGCCGACGACCGTGAGAACCACGAACAGGATCACGAGAACCCACTTGAGGCGCCCTCGGGCGCGGTCCTCGCGGACGCCCTTGCGCCGTTTTGCAAGCCGTGGCTCTATCGCCGTCATGAGGGTGTTCGCTCCTCGAATACCCCGAGGAACCGAATCTCGGGCTCCAACTCTGTCCCGGTTCGCTCCTGAACAATCGAGCGAATGGTATGAACGAACCGCCAGATGTCCATGGCTTTCGCTCCCGGTTCGGCGATCATGAAGTTGGCATGGATCTCCGAGATCCGGACCGGCCCGACCCGAGTTCCCTTGAGTCCGAGCATGTCGATGAGTTGCCCTGCTGGCGAGCCTTGCGGCGGGTTCTTGAAGACGCTTCCGGCGTTGAGGGCTCCGCTTGGTTGATGGTTCCGTCGCCATCGTGTGATGTCGCGCAACTCACGATCGAGGGTTCCGACATCGCCATCGGTGGTGGCGAAGGTCGCCTGCACGACGATGTCGGTGTCATCGAGATTCGATGAGCGATAGCCAAGGGCCAACTCGCCCGCCGTTCGGTTGCGGGCCTCGCCGGTGCGCGTGTCGACAAGCACGACCGATCGAAGAACCGCAACCGTATCGGAGCCGTGGCCTCCCGCGTTCATCCGAACGGCACCCCCGACCGAGCCCGGTATCCCCAGATAGAAGCCGAGGCCCGCCCTCCCCCTCGCAGCCGCCGCACGAGCAAGACGCGGGAGAAGAACCGCGCCGCCAGCAACCACCGTTCCATCGTCGCGGATCTCGATCGCCGAGAACGACGCGCCGAGCCGAATGACCAGACCGTCGATTCCGTCGTCCGAAATGACCACATTGGATCCCCTTCCGATGGTGACGATCTCGATGCCGGCAGGGGTCGCCGCCAGGATCGAACGCAGTGTTTCGAGGTCGTGTGGTTCGGCGAACAGCGATGCTCGACCGCCGACCTTGTAGGTCGTCATTGGGGCGAGGTCGACATCGGTACGGACCTCGATGTGGTCGATCGTCACGAGCCGACCCCGATTCGTGTGACGATGTCGTCGACGATTGCGTTGATGTCCCCCGCACCGAGGAGCAGCAAGGTATCACCTCGGCGGAGCATCGGTTCGAGTCGGTCCGCGACATCTGCCACCTTCGGAACATACGATGCAGTGCCCCCCGCCGCCTCCACGGCATCGGCGACGATCCGCCCGGAGACTCCGATGATCGGGGGCTCCCCCGCCGGGTACACATCGGTCACGATCACGCGGTCCGCCATGGCGAGCGGAACGCCAAAAAGCGGGGCGAGATCTGCAGTGCGGGAATAGCGGTGCGGCTGGAATACCGCGATCACCGCGCCGTCGGTTCCCTGTCGTGCGGCACTGATCGTCGCCGCGACCTCGGTGGGATGGTGGGCATAGTCGTCGACGATCGTGACACCACCGAGCTGTGCAGCGATCTCGTAGCGACGCCGAACACCGGAGAAATCGACGAGTCCCTCTGCAGCTGCGGCGGCATCGTGGCCGAGCGCTTCGACCATGGCGAGGACGCCGGTCGTGTTCGCGGCGAGGTGCCGGCCCGGTTTTGGCAGCGTGACCGGTATCGCGCGGCGGTCCGGTCCCGTAACCGTGAAGTGGGAGGTGCCGCCGTCGTTCCTCGGCTCCGTGACAACCCAGTCCGCGGAGTGGTCGAACCCGTAGGTGGTGAGAGCGGTCCGTTGGGCAAGACGCCGCACGCCTGGGTCGTCGATACAGCCGATCCGCGGCCCTTCGACCCCGCCGACAACCTGGAAGAAGGCGTCTTCGAGCGCCGCGAGGGTGCCGTAGTGGTCAAGGTGGTCCGACTCGATGTTGGTTACGAGCACGGAGTCGAGGGTCAGATGACGAAAGGTTCCGAACGCTTCGTCGGCTTCGAGAACGAACCGGGTCCGGTCGGAGAGATGTGCACCGGTGTTGAGGCCGACGAGTTCACCGCCAACGAGGAACGACGGGTCGAGCCCGATGGCCCGCATCGCGGTGACAAGGAGCGCCGTCGATGTCGTCTTTCCGTGAGTTCCTGCAACGCCGGTGGTCGGCATGGAGGATGTCAGCGCCCCGAGCAGCATCGGCCGTCGCCAGACGGGAATGCCATTCGACCGCGCAGCAACGATCTCGGGATCGGACTCGGGGACAGCCGACGAAGCCACCACGAGGTCCAATTGGTCGATCCGGTCCGGAGCATGGCCGATCCATGTGTCGATGTCGAGATCGACCAACGCATCGAGCATCCTCGCGGGTTTCAGATCCGAGCCCGTGACACGGTGGCCACGCTGATGGAGGAGTTTCGCGAGGCCAGACATGCCTGCTCCCCCGGCGCCGATGATGTGAATTCGTTCAGGGATCAGGTCAGCCACGGATCAGCTCCAGGACTCGTTTGGCGATCTGTTCGGCGGCGTCGAGGTGGGCTATGGCCCGTGCGCGTTCAGCCATGTCGAATCGTCGCCCTTCGTCAGGCATCAAAGCAAACACGGCTTCGACAATCGAAGATCCATCGGCCTGGTCCATGACGAGCGCGCCGCCCACTCGTTCGAGCTCGGCGGCATTGCGCTCCTGATAGCGCCTGCCAGCCGGAAGAGGAACCACGATCGCTGGCGTACCGGTTGCTTCCAACTCGGCAATCGTCATCGCCCCTGCCCTCGACACGACGAGATCGGCAATCGCATAGAGCCTGGTCATGTCGTCTTCGAATGCGCGTACGATCCAAGTCGGATCGTCCGCCGCGGTCCTCGCGAGGGCGTCGAGGTGGTCCCTCCCGCAGAGGTGAATGATCGTGAAATCTCGACGCTCATCGGTCGCGATCCGCTCTGCGATGTCGTTGAGCGCCGAAGCCCCGAGACTGCCGCCGACGATCCCGAGAACCTTTGATGTGCCGTCGAGACCGAAGTGTTGGAGGCCGACGGGGGTAAGCGACGCGCGGTCGAAGTCCGAGAATGCCTTGCGAAGCGGGTTGCCGACCACGATCCCTTGCTTGAGCTTCCCGCGAGCTTCCTCGCAACCGACCATGACGAGATCGGCCCGCCCCGCAACCATTCGGTTGGCAATCCCCGGTACGGCGTTCGCCTCGTGGATCGCGAGGGGAATCGATGCCCGGTTCGCCGCTTGCGCGGCGGGGCCCGACACATAGCCTCCGAAGGCGAGCATCACGCCGATGTCGAGCATCGAAACGACGGATTCGATCACCCGCGCCGCCTTGCGGACTTTGAGGGCGAGCCGGAGGTTGTCGGAGGAGAGCGATCTTCGCATACCGTGGATGTCGAGCTCGATGAACCGGTAGCCCGCTTCCGGGACGGTGGTTGCCTCCATGCGATTGCCACCGAAGAAGACGATGTCATCGTGGGAGAGCCCCATGCCGCGAAGGGCGTCGGCGACGGCGAGTGCCGGGAACACATGACCGCCCGATCCGGCGGCGGCGATCCCAACCCGCATCACGATGCTGGCTCGGTGGTCGTGATACGAGGTGTGCGGGCGATGTTGACCAGGACCCCGATGGCTGCGAGGTTGACGATCATCGCGTTGCCACCGCTTGAGATGAACGGGAGGGGGACTCCCGTGATCGGCAGGACCGCGATGACACCCCCGATGTTCACGACGGCCTGGAGCGTGAGCCATGAGACAATGCCGATCGCGAGGAGCCGGCCGAACACATCCGGTGCGCGGTAGGCGATCGACACGCCGATGATGCCGAACAGGGCGAAGAGCGCGATCACGATCGCGGCCCCCGCGAACCCTGTCTCCTCCCCGATGATGGCAAAGATGAAGTCAGTGTGCGCGTTCGGCAGCCACGACCAGCGTGCCCGGGACTGTCCGAGGCCGACACCGAACAGCCCACCGGTACCGAGGGCAACCATCGACTGGACCGCCTGGAGACCGGTGTTCTTCGCGTCAGCGAAGGGATCGAGGAACCCGAGCAGCCGCTGCTTGCGATAGTCGGCGGCCATCGCAAACACCGCCATCAAGAAGGCACCCGACACGCCGAGACCGAACACGAAACGAAGCGGCACCGTCGAGGCGAACAGCACGACGAACGCGGGGCCGACGATCAGGATCAAGTTCCCGAAGTCCGGTTGGGCGAGCAGGAGAAACGCCATGATCGCGAGAAGCGTTGCGACGGGAACAAAGACATGGCGGAGTTGCTGCACCAACCCCCCTTTCCGGGCGAGAATGCTTGCAAGGAGCGCAAGGCTTGTGAACTTGGCGAACTCGGCGACCTGGAGGGTGACCGGACCGATTTCGATCCAGCGGGTCGCCCCCCCACGCCTCGATCCGACGGCAACGGTGAACAGAAGACCGACGGCGGTGAGTGCGAACAACCCGACTGCGTACTTTCCCCAGAGACGGTAGGGAACGAGCGAGGTGACGACCATCGCGCCGAGCCCGATCGCAACCCACAACACCTGCTTCGAGAACAGCTCGAACTGGTCGGCATTCGCCTTGATCGACACCACCGACGACGCACTGAGCATTGCTCCGAGCCCGATGGTGAGCAGCATCGCCACCACGACGAGAAGGAAGACGGCGCGGCGGCCGCCTCCGGATCGAATACCGGCTCTCGTGCGGGGATGGAGGCGCCTGCTTGCCCGTTCGGCGAGGTCGGTCATGTCTCGGCCGTTCCGTTCATGGCGACGACGACCTCGGAGAACACTCTGCCCCGCTCTGCGTAGGAGCTGAACTCGTCAAAGCTCGTGCATCCGGGTGACAGCAGAACCACATCATCGGGTTCGGCGTCCGCCGCCGCTGCATCGATCGCATCCCGCATCGTCGCATGGATGGTCGTCGGAACCCTTGCATGCTTGGCGAGGTCGGGCCCCGATTCGCCGAAGGCGTACAGCGCACGGACGGTATCGATCCTCCCGATCGGGGAGAGATCGAGGTCTTTGTTGCGTCCCCCCGCCAAGAGGCGAACCGACGAGAACGCCGAAGCCGCTGCCACCGTGGCGTGGGGATTGGTCGCTTTTGAGTCGTCGACCCAGACCACGCCGTTGATCGTTGCAACGACCCGCCGGCGGTGTGCACCCGGTTCGAACGCGTCGATCGCCGCTTGCACACCGTCGGGTACTGCACCGCAGGCAAGGGCGAGCGTGCCGGCTACGACGAGGTCCAAGCGGTACGAAGGGTCGGTGATCGGCGAAGAGAACCGACGATCGTCGATGACCAGCTCAGCGCCATCGACGCCGTTCCCGTCCCGCGGGACGCGGTCACCCGAACACGGCACGATGAGCGCCTCCACTTCCGCCATGAGGGATGTCACCACCGCATCGTCTGCGTTGAAGGCAACCGTTCCCGATGGGTCCATGTCCGCAACGACATGGGCCTTCGCCGCGACATACGCATCAAAGGACCCGTGCCAGTCGAGATGATCGGGTGCGATGTTGATGATGGTGGCCGCCTGCGGGCGCGGAATCAGGTAGTGGAGTTGGAACGAAGACAGTTCGAGGACCGCCATCTCGTGGCGGATCGGAACGATGCCTGCAACCGGCGTACCGATGTTTCCTGCCGCGACCGCATCGACACCCGAATGCACGAGCATGGAGGTCGTCACCTCGGTCACGGTCGACTTGCCGTTGGTGCCGGTTACGGCGATGTAGGGGGTCGTCTCGCCTTCGAGCGCGAAACCGACCTCGGTCTTGATGGGAATCCCGCGATCTTCGGCCCCGAGCAGCGGCGGACTCAGGGGGGAGAACCCGGGGCTCGTCACCACGAGGCCCACATCGTCGAGAAGTCGCCCGGACCAGGAACCGAATTGGGACGAGATCGCAAGGTCCTCTGGCACCTCCGCGTCGACCCTGTCGTCGTACAGCAACACCTCGTCGCCGCGCGCAACGGCCAGCCTCGCTGCTGCGATCCCGCTGACACCGGAGCCGAGCACGAGCACCCTCATGGAACGATCGATCCCGGTCCGGAGACCCAGTCGGCGTAGAACACCCCGACACCGATCGCGACCATGATCGCTGACAGGATCCAGAATCGAATGATGACGGTCGTCTCGGGCCATCCCTTCAGCTCGAAGTGGTGATGGATCGGTGTCATGAGGAAGACGCGGCGTCCGAACCCGCGGAACGAGATCACCTGCACGATGACCGACAGGGTTTCGATGACATACAGCCCACCAAGGATGATGAGGAGGAGCTGCGTGTTGGTGAGCAGGGCGAACGCCGCGATCCCCCCGCCGATGGCGTGGGATCCCGTGTCGCCCATGATGATCTGGGCGGGCGCAGCGTTCCACCACAGGAACGCGAGGACACCCCCGAGGGCAGCAGCGGACAGGACAGCGAGGTCGAGGGCCCCGTCGATGCCGTAGAAGTCCGGATTGCGGGACTGCCAGAACATGATCAGCACATAGGCGCCGAATACGAGGGCGCTTGAGCCAGCGACGAGACCATCGAGGCCGTCGGTGAGGTTCACGCCGTTTGCGCTCGCGGTGAGCATGAACAGCACAAGGAGGAAGAACAGGATCGGGCCGAGGTCGATTCCGAGGGGACGAACGAACGAGAGCTCGGTGCTGACCCCTGCCTCGTTCGCGCCCCACGCGAACGAGGCTGCGATGATGAGTTGTCCGACGAACTTCCACCGTTTCGACAGCCCTTGGTTGCGTTTCCGTGCGTATTTGGCGTAGTCGTCGAAGAAGCCGATGATCCCCATCCCGACGATCGCCAAGATGGCGAGCAGGGCCTTGTCGTCGATGGGTTGGGCTTCGAAGCCGAACCCGTCACGGAAGCTGAAGAGCTTGAAGTGTGAGCCCAGGTAGCCCACCACGATGCCCAGCACCACCACGACGCCGCCCATCGTCGGCACGCCCTGCTTGTGCATGTGGCCCTCGAGTTCGGATTGGATGAACTGACCGATGTCCCGTTCGCGGAAGACCTTGATCGCGAGTGGCGTCATGAAGATGACGAGCACGAACGCGATGGAGGCGGAAAACAGCAATGAGATCATGGTGAGGCGTCCTCGATGAGCTGGAGGGCAAGTCGCTCGAGACCGGCTGATCGCGATGCCTTGACCAACACCACATCTCCTGGTCGTAGGGCTGATCGCAGCGTATCTGCAAGGGTGTCGATGTCCGCGGCTTTCCGGACGAGCTCGGGTGCTCCGAGCCCGTACCCGTGGTCGGGGCCGACGACGAACACCTCGGCGAAGCCGAGCCTGGATGCGAGCTCACCGATGCGGCGATGCTCCCGCTCACAGACCGATCCGAGTTCGGCCATGGGGCCGAGCACCGCGATGGGGCGTCCCGGCATCTGGCTGATGGTCCGCATCGCGGATTCCATCGACTGGGGGTTGGCGTTGTAGGCATCGTTGACGACGGTGAAAGTGCCGTGGTGGACATCCATTCGCCACTCCGAACCGGTCGCGGTCGCCATGCCGTCGGCGAACCGGTCGAGATCGATCCCGATTGCAGACGCCGCTGCGAGAGCAGCTGCGGCGTTCGATGCTTGGTGTCTCCCGGCCGTTGCAAGGGCGATCGTGCGGCGCCAGCCGCCGCAGGTCAGGGTGATGGTGGGTCGCCCGGCAGCATCGATCGCGTCGACTGTCGCGCACACATCGGCCGCCGTTGTCGAACCGAATGTCAGCGTTCGGATCCGCGATTCCCGAAGGAGCCCCGGTTCGTCGGCGGGAACGACCGCGACACCATCGGGGCCGAGCATCTCGACCAGCTCGTATTTGGCGTTCGCGAGCCCCTCTGGTGACCCGAAGGTCTCGAGGTGGACAACACCGAGATTCGTGATGACGCTCACATCGGGTTGCATGCATCGTGCAAGCCACTGAAGGTTCCCTTCCCCCCTCGATCCGGCCTCGATCACCAACGCGGTGGCATCGGACGGCGTCGCGAGAACCGTCAACGGGACGCCCACCTCGTTGTTGTAGGACCGTGGGGATGCCCACGACCCCTCGATCCCTGCTGCGAGAAGGTCCTTCGTGGATGTCTTGCCCGTTGAACCGGTCACGGCGATGACCGGTGCGGTGATCTCGGCTCTCCGTTTGGCAGCAAGACCAACGAGCGCCTCAGCGACATCATCGACCTCGATTCGGGGAACGACATCGCTTCGGCCGCGCTCGACAACGGCGGCAACCGCGCCGGCATCGATGGCATCCCGCGCGAAATCGTGGCCATCGAAGCGCTCGCCGACCACGGCCACGAACAGCGAGTCGGGCGGCACGATCCGGCTATCGGTCGTGACCGAATGGACCACGAGCCCTCGGGTACCAACGACCGATCCCCCGATCGATTCCGCCGCAGCGGCGAGCGTCCAGGAGAATCCACTCATCGTTCCCTCTGATGAACGGCTTCGGCTGCCACGACGATGTCGTCGAAGGGGATCATCGTGCTGGCAACCTCTTGATACGGCTCGTGTCCTCGACCGAGGATGAGAACGATGTCGCCGGTGCCAGCCATCGACACCGCTCGCAGGATCGCCTCACTCCGCGCCAGCACGGTGTCCACCGGAGTGTTACTCACTGACGCTGCTCCCTTCGCGACCGCAGCAGCAATGTCGGATGGATCCTCCGACCGTGGATTGTCGGTTGTGACGATCACGACATCTGCATGCTCGGCAGCGGCCTTTCCCATGAGCGGTCGCTTGTCGCGGTCCCGATCACCCCCGGCTCCGACGACCACGATCACCCGCCCATCAACCATGCCGCGAGCGGCCTTGATCACCGTGGCGATCGCGGCGGGTGTGTGGGCGTAGTCGACGACAACGGTGTACCCCGCGGTTCCCTCGACCCGCTGCATTCGTCCCGACACCGTCGGAAGGTCTCGAAGGCCCGCGATGATCGAGTCCTCATCGATTCCGATGGTGTCGCAGATCGCGAACGCCATGGCGGCATTCAGTGCGTTGAACCAGCCCGGCAAGGGAACCGTGAGTTCGATGCGTCCGGTGCTGCGGGTGAGCACCGCCACGGAACGCCGGTCGTTCTCGGAGACAAGGTCGACCCGAATGTCGGCATCGGCTCCGAATGCCACCGTCGTTTGTGCTCCTGGGAACGATTCGGCGATGTGCTGCCCGTATGGGTCTGAGACATTGATGACGGCGTGGGCAATCCGGTTCGGATCGAAGAGCAGCCGCTTCGCGGCGAAGTAGCTCTCCATGTCCCCATGGAAGTCGAGGTGGTCTTGTGTGAGGTTGGTGAAGGCCCCAACATCGAAGCCGATGGCGTCGACGCGATGCAGCGACAGCGCGTGGGATGAGACCTCCATGAACACGGCGTCGGTGTCGGCCTCGCGCATGGAGGCGAGCACTCTCTGGAGATCGGTGCTTTCGGGCGTGGTGCGTTGGAGCGGCACTGGTTTGCCTGCAATGCGTGCACCAAGGGTGCCGATGACGCCAGAGCGCAGATCCGCGGCGGCCGCGGCGGCCTCACACATCGCGGTGATCGTCGTCTTGCCGTTCGTTCCGGTGACCCCGGTGATCGCCAAGTCGGCCGATGGGTTGCCGTGCACAGCGGCGGCGAGCCAGGCCATCGCGGTCCGTGTGTCGTCGACCACGATCTGGGGAATGCCAATGTCGAGCCTTCGTTCCACCAGAGCCATCGGTGCACCGGCAGCGGCGGCCTCCCCCGCGAAACGGTGACCGTCGACTGTCATGCCGTGGACAGCGGCGAACCCGATAGCGGGTCCGGCCTGCCGAGAGTCATGGGTGATGTCGATGATGCTGACGATTGCCGGATCGACAGCGACCACGCCGGGCAGCGCTGCCGCAAGGTCGGCAAGGGAATGCCGTGACGCTCGCTGCATGTCACTCCTTGTCCGGTGCGACACCGAGCTGCTGAAGGGCGTTCTGCGCGACTTCGGCGAACACGGGTGCAGCTGAGGCACCACCGAGGCTCAGGCTTGTTCCGTCGGCGAGATGACCTCTGGGCGTGTCGAGGACCACCGCCACGACAACGCGGGGATGATCGAGGGGCGCCATGCCGATGAACGACGCGTAGGTGTCGTTCGAGTACTCACCCCGCTCGACATCGAACTTGTCAGTGGTACCGGTCTTGCCGCCCGCCGTGTAGTCGTCGAGCGCGGCCCGGGTTCCGGTGCCGATCTCGACGACCCTGCCGAGGAGTGACCGGATGGTGGCCGCCGTCTCGGGCGAAAGGACACGCTGGCTGCGTGGTGCCGTACGAATGTGGTTGCCGTCGGGCTGGATGATCTCGGCGACCAGATACGGCTCGGTCCAGACCCCGTCGTTGGCAATGGCGCCGTACAGCGCGGCCATCTGGAGCGCCGTCGTGTGGACGGCGTAGCCGATCGCGATCGATGTTCCCGTGGTCGCCGTCCACTGCGAGGTGGGTGGCAGTGTGCCGTGCCGCTCGCCGGCCATGTCGAGGCCCGCCTGGCGACCGAGACCGAACTTGGTGAGGTAGTCGTAGTGCAGTTCGTTGCCGAGCATTTGTTCGATGTGGATAGTCCCGATGTTCGACGACTTGGCGACTACATCGCGCACCGGCATCTGCGCCGGGTTCCTCCCGTGGTCCGAATAGGTGAAGTCGCCGATTTCGATCGAGTGCGGCGTGTCGATGATGGTGTCGGGCGTGACGATGCCCTCTTCGATCGCAGCGGCGATGGTGAGCACTTTGAGCGTGGAACCGGGTTCGTACATGTCGGCCACGGCTCGATTCCGGAGCAGTTCGGGAGTGGCCTCGGCACGGTCGTTCAGGTCGAGGCCCGGTGCGCTCGCCATCGCGAGGACGGCACCGGTTTCGGGGTCGAGCACCACGATCGCCCCGCTGTGTGCCGCGGTCTTCTGGAGGGCCTTGCGGAGCCCCTGCTCGGCCGCAAACTGGATCTCCCGGTCGAGGGTGGTGATCACATCCGATCCGGGGGTCGCTGGTTCAACGAGGATCTGGCCTTGCGGAATGATGCGACCCGACGGGTCGCGCTCGACGATCGTCCGACCCGGGTGCCCCTCAAGTTCCGAGTTGAAGGTGAGCTCGAGGCCCTCGATACCTGCGTTGGTGTCGTATGCGGTGAGGCCGATCACCTGTGCCGCAACCGAGCCCGCTGGGTACATGCGGAGCGGTTGCCGACGGTAGAACACGCCGGTGAGGCGTTCTGCTCGATCCACACCGGCGTTGTAATCGCCAACCGCGCGCTCGATCTGTTCCTTGTGATCGTTGTCCACACGCATCGCGATCTCCGCATAGCGGGATTCCCTCTTCTTGGCATCGGCCAGCTCGGCGACGAGGGTCTCGTACGGATCGTCTGCGAACGGCGCTAGGACGGCAGCGGCGGTCGCCGGGTCGTCGAGCATCATCGGGTCGACCACGACATTCCATCCGTTGATCGTCAATGCCAGTTCAACGCCGTCCCGGTCATAGATGGTTCCCCGTGGTGGAGCAATCGACTGTGAGGAGATCCGCTGTTCGAAGCCAACCGTCGCGAGCTCGACGGCCTGGGCGCCTTGGAGATCGAACAGCCGCAACCCGATGAGGCCCCAAACGCCGACAAAGATGATGCCGACCAGCAGGAGGCGAAGATCGCCCGGTCGCCAGATCCTTCGCCTCGTCATCGGTACGCCGTCCGCCGCCGGGGTCTACCCGCTCTGGCGGTGTCTCGGAGGCCGTCAGCGCTCGGCCATGTCGGAATCATGTGTCGCCCTTCGGTATCGTCACCGGCCGGTCACGGCCGGTCTCCCTCGAGTGCTCGGGTCAGGGGCTCGACCACCGGAGGAGCGATGCTGGCCTCGCCGATCGTCGTCGAATCCACGAAAAGCGTCAGTCGCTGGTCGGGATAGGTCAAACCCATCCGGGTCGCCTCGTTCGCGATCCGGAGAGGATCCTGGAGTTGGGCTAGCTCGAGACGAAGGTCGAGTTGGCGGGATTCGGCGGTCGCTATCTGGTCTCTGACGGTGTCGAGCTCGAACGCGGTGCGGTCGAGCGCGATACGCAGGTAGATCATGAGGAAGAACACGACCATCACGGCGACCACGAACAGTGCGAGCGGCACGATGCGTGGACCCCTCGCCGATGGTGTGGCAGCTCGCCTCGCGGCACGCCGCCGTGCGTACGGTACGGCCCTTGAGGTCACGACTCGGTCCGTTCAGCAACGCGCAGCGAAGCGCTGCGTGCCCGTGGATTGCGGTCGACCTCTTCGGGGCTCGGCCGAACGGGTTTTTTCGTGAGCACCCTGAAGGTCGGGTGTGCGCCACAACCGCAGGTCGGTAGGTCCGGTGGGCACGAACATGGTCGGGACCGCTCGGCGAGTGCCTGCTTCACGAGTCGGTCCTCCAACGAGTGGTAGGCGATCACGACGAGCCTCCCTCCGACGACAAGTGAGTCGATTCCCGAGGTGAGGAACTCGTCAAGCGCACCGAGCTCGTCATTGACGGCGATCCGGAACGCCTGGAACGATTTACGGGCGGGATGCCGCTTCCTGCGCGCAGCAGCAGGCACCGCGTCCGCGATGCATGCTGCGAGCTCATGGGTGGCGTCGAAGGGCCTGTTCGCGACGATGGCTGAAGCGATCCTCCGCGCAAAGCGCTCCTCGCCGTACACGCGCAGGATCCGAGCGATCTCGTCCTCGGTCTCCTCGTTGACGAGGGTCGCCGCGGATCGTGATGCATCGCGACCCATGCGCATGTCCAGCGGGCCCGCCGTGCGATACGAAAAACCTCGATCCGCGACATCGAGCTGGTGTGACGAGACACCGAGATCGAGCAACATGCCGTCAACCAGATCGGGGAAGTCGTGGTCTTCGAGCACCGACCCGATGTCGCGGAAGTTCGCGGTGACAACCGTAAGTCGGTCGTCCACAAACGATTGTTCGGAAGCATCCGGATCACGGTCGAGGGCGATGATCCTTGCCGTGTCGTAGGTCTCGAGGAGCGCACGACTATGCCCTCCCCCACCGAAGGTGCCGTCGACGATCCACCCCCGGCTCGCCGGTTCGAGCCATGACACGACCTCGTCGACCATCACGGGGGTGTGATAGGTCTGATCGCGGGGTGTGGGCTGATCCATGGTCAGTCCCCCGGAGCGCTGGCGCCAACTTGGAAGCGGGCGGAGTAAGGGGCCTCCCAATTGGCATCCGGGGGACTGACCGCGGGCCAGCCCACTTGGTTCGGGTGTCGGTTGTGGGTGTCATATGCCTTCCTCGGAGAGCACCTCCTCGATGCCTGCGTAGTACTCGTCGGCTTCGGCCGCGACCGAATGCCATGTGGCCGTGTCCCAGATTTCGATCCGATCCGACACGCCGACGACGGTGATGTCCTTGTCGAGACCGGCGTAGGCGCGAAGCGGTTCGGGAAGGGCGCACCGGCCGGTCCGGTCCAGTGTCTGATCCGACGCCGAGGCGAAGAACGACCGGGCGTAGTTGCGTGCCCGCTTGTCCGTCCTCGGCAGTCGCTGCACTCGTTCGGCCTCGCGGTCCCACACATCCAGCGGGAACACATACAGACACCGTTCCTGACCCTTGGTGACAACGAGTCCTCGATCGAGGCCCGCGCGAAACTTCGAGGGCAGCACCACCCGACCCTTGTCGTCGAGCGAATGGCCGTATTCGCCGAGGAACATCTCGAGACATCTCCATCATCCACCGGTCTCCATCCGTGGCCATCTCCCACGGACTGCCACTATGCCCCACTTCATACCACTTGTCAACAATTCTCTTCCTGAACGCGCCACCGAACTCCCCGAGATCGCCTGCTATGTGCCAAGCTGAGAGCGCCACCCGCGCCCGGGTGGTGACTCGGAGACTCACACCGGAGCACCCTTTGTCGCACGGCCGACACCACCGAGCCGCCAAACCCGACGGATCGACCCCCGACGGCGCCCTCGTCGCGGCCTACCTCGACGCGGGCGACCGTGGTGACTGGGTTCGGCTCTCCGAGCACCTCGCCCCCGATGTCGTCACCCACTCTCCCGGCGATATCACCGAGACGGGCGTCGAACACCAGATCGGGTCGTGGGCTGCGGCCCACCGCGGCCTCGATGGCCTCCATCACGAGATCGTCGACATCGTGACAAGCGATGGATTCGTTGCGGCTCGGATCCGGGTGACGGGTACCCATACGGGTCTGTTCCTCGGGGTGGAGACGACTGGACGAAACATCGCCGTCGACCAGGCGCTCTTCGTCCGGGTCGCCGGTCAGCGCATCGCCGAACTCTGGGAGGTCGTCGATACGGGGAGCGGACTACGCCAGCTCGGCCTCATCGGCGATCAGCGTCTCGGCCCCCACCCCGACGATCCATAGCGCGGCACAACCCAATAGCTACGGCCGGGATGACCACCGAGCCGGAAGACCCGGTTGGCTTACCGATCGAAGAGCCACAATCGTGACAAGGTTGTCCAGGCTGGTGAATTGCTCAGCACTTCGGGTGCCGGGCGGAAGCTCTGCGGCTCTCCGGTCCTCGAACCCACTCATGACTCACAACTCGGAGCCGTTTCAGTCTTCGATCACATCGAGACCCGCTTCGCGGAGTCGAGCGATACCGTCGAGCCTCTCCTGGATTACCTCTGGCAGGTGCGGTTTCCATGTTTCGACAACATCCACCACACGCAATGCGTGGCGGGTCCGATAGGACCTGGTGATGTTGCCTGGGAATCTCTTGTTGGTGACATTCGGGTCGTCTTCAAACGGGCCCGTCGGTTCGACGACATAGAGGTTACCTCTTCCACCCCCGCCATCACCGGCGAGGGCAACGGCGAGTTCAGCTCCCCAGATCGCTGGCTCCATCAACGCAGAGAAGTAGACATGATTCGAGATCCGACCGTCGTGGTAGTTCGAGGTGTGACCCGGCGTCAGGCAATCGCCCGCATTGAACCCGTATTTGGTTCCATGGAAGAACGGCCCGGTGACATGTTCGAAGTGGTGGAAAGTGACGGGCACATACTCGGTTTCGTGCAGCCGGGCGATGGCGTCGGCGATCGATGGCGTGCTATAGGTGCTCGGCTCACATTCCAAAGGATCCGCCTTTCGTCAGTACCCAACATCTGCGGAATATGGGTCACAATCCGCCGACGACGCGGCGGACACCTTAATCCTTCCCCATGCCGACCAGGTACGAGGCGCAGACCCACTCCCGGAGCTCAGCGTCGAGCTGATCGGGTGATGTCACCCGGGCCCAGTGGATGAACGCCTTGGGGCTCGGGTGGTCGATCCGGAAGAACCTCGGGGAATCGACGGGGCGGCGAAGCCAGAGGTGAAAGGTGAGGCCCCGGTCACTGACCGAAGTAACAGCCATGAATCGAACCCGCACCATGAAAGCAACACGCGTCTTCGCCGGAGCGAACTCGAAGTCGCCACATGTCCCAACGAGCTCGACGAGCGAATCCCACAGGGCTCGGGCCTTGGGGCTCTTGCCCGTCAGGAACCCTTCGACCGAGTAGTCGCCGCACGCATGGGCCATGTTGCGACCCGTCAATCGGCCCCCGCACGCTGGGCATCTCCATGATGCGGCCTGGTCTGTTCCAGGATCCACAGGGCCAAGTTACCGGACAACGATCCTCCTCGACGAAGACCCCTCCTCGAGTGGTTCGAGACCGCGGTCTGCGGACAGTGATTCAAGAGACTGGGCCGCCTTGACAATCGAACATATGTTCGATAATCTGTGCTCATGAAGATCGACACCCGCACATCGGGTGGCGTCCTCGATCTACACGGCGACTTCCCCACCCGCGATGTGCGGGTGCTGTGCGAAGAGTTTGCCACCGTTTCTGATGACGATCTCGAGTCGTGGATTGTTGCAACGAACCACCACATTGATGCTTTGCGTGCACGGTGGCTGGTGGGGATCGCCGAATATGACCGCCGCCAAACATCCCAGATCAACCACCAGCTATCCACCGTGGGGTGGCTGCGTTCCACATTGCGGGTAACCGGACGGGTCGCATCGACCCTGATACGCACCGCTCGAGGACTCGTTGCGATGCCAACCGTTGCCCGTGGTGCCCTCACCGGAGAGATCCCGCCAGATGCGGTAGTGCAACTCGACCAGGCCAGGCGACGCCACCGTGACGAGTTCGCCGGACACGAAACAGTGTTCGCTGACGCTGCGACCTACCTCGACCCGGTGCAGCTGCGGCGAGCAATCGGGTATTGGGAACAACAGATCGACTACCCATCAGCAGTAATCCGTGTACGCAAACAGCGTGCGAGGCGTCGCTTGTCGATCAACGAGACCTTCGACGGGATGTGGCTCATCAACGGCGAGTTGGACCCACACACTGGGGCAGTGGTGTCAAAAGCAATCGACCACGCCTGTCGCAGCGCCTATCTCGATCCCACCGACCGCCGCACCCCGTGGCAGATCCGTGCCGACATCCTCGGCGACATCTGTGAACAATCCCTGCGCCACACCACCACCACCTCGAAAGGAGCCAAACCGCATGTGACGGTCACCGTCGACACCCAAGTGCTACTCCGGCTCCGTCAAGGATTCGCCACCATCGACAACAACCCGATCCCGGAAAC